>NZ_DASYHS010000009.1:0-3367 GCF_035998295.1 Arenibaculum sp.
GACCGGCGTCGAAGGGCGGCGTTCCAGCGCCTCGACCAGGGTCTCCAGCGCCCGGTGCATCATCGCGCAGACCCGTTCCGCGCTCACTCCGCCGCATACCTGGACGTCCAGGAGGAAGTCCTCGCCGAAGTCGTCGACCGACACCGTCAACGGATAGTTGGTGCGCTCCTCTCCTTGCAGCTGCTCGATCCCCTTCCACGCTTCCTCGCCCGCCTCGCCCTGGGAGCGGACGGCGCCGTAGCGGAAGTTGAAAAGGCTCGAGAACAGCGAGGACGTCGGCCCGAGCGCGCTGCAATCCTGAACCTTGACGAGCGGCGCATGCTCGTGGCGCATCAGCTCGCCCAGCAGCCGGTGGGTCTCGACCACGCAGTCCCGCGCGCTCGCCTCGCCCAGCCGCAGGCGTACCGGCAGGGTGTTGAGGAACAGGCCCATCACCCGGTCCGCCCCTTCCCCGCCCTGCATGCGCCCGAACAGCACGGTCCCGAACACCGGGTCCCGCCGCCCCGAGGTCCGGGCGACCACCTGGCCCCAGGCGACGTGCATCAGGCTGGCTGGGCTGACCTTCAGGGCGCGCGCCGCTGCCCGCAGGCGCCGCGACAGCCCCGCCTCGACCGGACGGCGCACCTCGGCGATCCCGCTGCCGTCGCCCAGCACGTCCGTCAGCCCGAACGGCGCCGTCGGCTCGTCGACGTCGCCCAGCAGCGAGCGGAAGAACGCCTCGCGCTCCGCGGCATCCGTCCCATGCCGCGCCTGGACCACGAAGTTGCGGAACGGCAGCGGCGCCGGCAGCGCATCCGCGCGGCCCAGGAGATGGGCCTGGATCTCGGCCCACATCAGCGCCAGCGTCGTGTGGTCGGAATAAAGGTGATGGCGCAGCCACACGCCCACCCAGCGGTCATGGGCGGAGTCGCGGGCCACGGCGAGCCGCATCATCGGGGCCTGGCGCACGTCCAGCCGGTAGTGCCTCGGATCGTACCGGCGGCGCATCTGCTCCGCCACGTCCCCGTCGCTGGGATCGAGCACGACCTCCTCGACCTCCAGCCGGGCGTGGCGGCGCACCACCTGCACCGGCTCGGACAGTTCCTCCCAGACGATCCCCGTGCGCAGGACGTCGTGGCGGGCGATCACCGCGTCCAGCGCGGCGACGAAGTCCTCCAGCCGGCCGCGGTCAGCGAAGCTCATGGGGGTGGCCATCACGTAGACGTCGCCCGTCCCGGCCATCAGGTGGTGGAACAGGATGCCTTCCTGCAGCGGCGCCAGCGGGTAGATGTCCTGCACGTTGGCCGCCCCGCCCGGCACCGTCGCGACGACCCGGTCGATCTCCTCCTGGCTAAGGTTCACCAGCGGCAGCAGGTCCGGCGTTATCGCGGTGCAATCCCGCGCGATCAGGTTCGTCGGCACCGCCACCGCCGCCTCGCCCGTCGCCACCTCGGCCGCGAGGCCCGACAGGGTGGGTGCTGCGAACAGCATCCGCACGTCGCCGTGCAGCCCCTCCCGGCGCATGCGTTCCAGCACCCGCACCGCCAGCAGCGAATGGCCGCCGAGATCGAAGAAGTCGTCGTGCCGGCCGACCCGCTCCAGCCCCAGCACCTCGGCCCAGATCCTCGCCAGCGCCTCCTCCACCGGCCCCGACGGCGCCTCGTAGGCCTGGACGGTGAAGGCATCGCCGTCCGGCGCCGGCAGCGCCTTGCGGTCGAGCTTGCCGTTCGGCGTCAGCGGCAGGGCATCGAGCCGGACATAGGCCGCGGGCACCATGTGCTCGGGCAGGGTCGACGACAGGTGCCGGCGCAGCGACGCCAGGTCCGTCTCGCCGGTGGTATAGGCGACGAGCCGCTTCTCGCCGGGCTGGTCCTCGCGCGCCAGCACCACGGCTTCCCTGACGCCCGGGTGCTCCAGAAGCCGCGCCTCGATCTCGCCCAGCTCGATCCGGAACCCGCGGATCTTCACCTGGAAATCGTTGCGGCCCAGGAACTCGATGTTCCCGTCCGGCAGCCAGCGGCCGAGGTCGCCGGTCTTGTACAGCCGGTCGCCGTCCACGAACGGGCTCGCGACGAAGCGCTCTGCGGTCAGCTCCGGGCGGTTCAGGTAGCCGCGCGCCACCCCTGCCCCGCCGATATGGATCTCGCCGGCGACGCCGGTCGGCACCGGCTCCATCCGCTCGTCCAGCAGATAGAGGCGCGTGTTCGCGATCGGCCGGCCGATCGGGATGGAAGCCAGGCCGCGCACCGGCGACGCGATCTCGAACGTGGCGCAGCCGACCGTCGCCTCGGTCGGACCGAAGTGGTTGATCAGGCGGACGCCGGGGAACCGGTCCTGCCAATAGGCGACGTCGGCCGGCACGAGGGCCTCGCCACCGATCATCAGGGCCGATGTCGGGCAGGGGCCGCCATGGGCCCCCAGCTCGAAATTGAGGAGTTTCAGATGGGACGGCGTCAGCTTGATGAGCGCATAGGGCGCGCCCCGCGATCCTCGCAGGGCTACCGTCCGCGTCTCCGTGCCGCTCGCCAGCACGTCCAGGACCTGCCCGGCGACGAGCGGCCCGAACAGAGTGGTGACCAGGCCGTCGAAAGCAATCGAGTGCAGCGTCGGCGAGCCGCCGTCCGGCCCGCCGTAATAGCTTCGGTCGGACCAGACCAGATAGTTCACGGCGTTGCGGTGCTCGATCATCACGCCCTTGGGCGTGCCGGTCGAGCCGGAGGTGTAGATGACATAGGCGAGGTTGCGGCTGGTCAGGCCCGGCACCCGCAGGTCCGCATCGGGTGCAGCTTCGTCCTCCTCCAGGTCCAGCACCGGCGGGGGCGTCTCCAGCCCGGCCATTGCCGCGTCCAGCACCGCGCGCGCCGGCCCGTGCGTCAGCGCCGCGACCGGCGCGCCGTCCTGGAGCATGAAGGCCAGCCGCTCGGCCGGATAGGCGGGGTCGAGCGGCACATAGGCACCGCCCGCCTTCAGGATCGCCAGCAAGCCGACGATCATCTCCAGCGACCGCTCGACGCAGATCGCCACGCGGTCGTCGGGCTTCACGCCCAGCGCGCGCAGGCGGTGCGCCAGCCGGTTCGCCCGCGCGTTCAGCTCGCCGTAGCTCAGCGTCGCGCCTTCGAAGGCGACCGCCACCGCCTGCGGGTCGCGCGCCGCCTGCGCCTCGAACAGCTCGTGGACGCAGCGCTCCTGCGGATACGTCGCCGCGGTGTCGTTCCACTCCACCAGCAGCCGGTGGCGCTCCTCCTGCGACAGCAGCGGCAAGGCGGCAGCGGACCGTTCCGGGTCCGCCGCCATCTCCTCCAGCGCCCGGCGCAGGTAGCCGCCGAACCGCTCCACCGTCTCGCGGTCGAACAAGGCCGTCGCGTACTCGATCCCGCCGACGATCCGG
>NZ_DASYHS010000183.1:0-1946 GCF_035998295.1 Arenibaculum sp.
AGATCGGCGTTCTCCGGCCCTCCGGTCCGGTTGATCGTGAAGACCGGTTCGCGCGCCCGGTCCATGGCCTCGACCACGGCCAGGAACATGACGTCGCCGAGCGAGGGCAGGGGCTCGCTTTCACGCATCAGATGTGCGTACGCCTCGCCGATGGTCCGGCTGCCGGTCTCCAGCGACTGCAGCGTGAGGCGTTCGGTAAGCGACAGCCCATCCCGCGTCCACGGCAGTTCGTGCAGATGCCGCAGGAGCGCCGCGGCCAAGTCGGGAAGCCCCGTCCCGTCCGTCCGCGCCACGGCCGCGAGCGCCCTGGGATCGTCGTTTCGCAAGGCATCCCAGGCCCGTTGGCCGATCTCCAGATCGGCGGCATCCACGGCGCGCCGGCGAGCCCACAGCATGCGGATCGCCTCCGGCGGCAGTTGGCCCAACCCGATGAAGCGCGCCGAGCCCGGGAAGTGGTTGATCGAGACGAGCTCGAGCACGGGCGGCGGGCCGTATCGCCGGAAATGGGCGAGGCAGCGTACGAGGACGAGCTGGTCGTAGTTGTCATGCTCCATCCATAGGACGACGCGCTCGTACTGCCCGGCGGCGAGCGCCAGGCCTTCCTGCTCCCCGCGGAGCTTCTCGGCGACCGCCGTCTCGGTCAGGCCGAGCGGGGCGCCGTAGGCCTCGGCGATGAAGCGGGCGCGCAGTGCCGACAGGTCGGCGTCCCGGGTCACGGGCCCCTGGCACAGCGGGTCCGAATATTCCAGGAAGTCGCCGGTGAAGCCGGCCTCGGTCAAGGTCTGCCGGATGTCGCTCCCGCACCGCAGATGAAGGGTCGGGCGGTCGCCATCAGGGGCGGAGCTGCCGGACCGCATGGCGGCCCGGGCGCGCGCCAGCGCGTCGGCATGGGCGCGCAGCCGCGGCCAGCTCGGCAGGCCCAGTTCGCGAGCGACGACGAGCTGGGCGTCGGCAAGACGGGGATCGAAGAGCGGGGCGCGGGGATGATGGGCCTGGAACCGGGCCCGTGCGTCGGGGGCGTCTGCGCGCAGCGCCCGATAGAGGTCCTTGGCGCGCTTTCTCTGCTGGTCGAGGTCGATGCGAAACGGGGCGCGCGTCCGCGCGGTGCGGTCGGTCATCGGAATCCCTTTCCGTTCGCGTCCGTGTCCGCCGGCAGACAGGAAAAGGGACGATGGCTCGAGAACCTTGCTCCAGAGTCGCGGGCGCAGCCCTTTCCGCGGACATGGCGGGACCGACCAGTCCCGCCTCGGATTCTTCGGATGGCGCAGCCGGTGTCAAGGGGATTTGGCGCAGGATTTCCCTGAGCGCTTGGTGACAGCGTGGGGGTTTGTGGGGGTTTGTGTGGGTCGTGTGGGGGTCGTGTGGGGGTGGGGGCGGCACAGCCCTGGCCGATGGCGGAAAGTTCCCTCTCCTGCGGGGGAGGGAGTTCTGGATTTTTGTCGGAAAGACATGCGGGAATATTCCCTCACCCTGTGGGAGAGAGAAGGGGCCCATGCGAAGCATGGGAAGGGTGAGGGGTGAGAATAGTTCAGTAATGGCGAGGGCATACCCCCTCACCCTCCCGCCGCTTTACGCGGCGGGCCCCTCCCTCTCCCGCTGGGAGAGGGGATAAATGCTACTTCCGGCGCGTCATCGACTTGAGGGCACGGCGCTCGCGGCGGTTCAGGGGCGGCTCGGCGGCGAGTTCGGCGACGACGGACGGCAGCATCGCCGTCAGGTCGAGGTCGTCGAGGATCGGGACGGGGGTGGGCTTTGCCAACTCGATCGCGGGCAGGCGGCCGTTGCCCTTGCCGTTCATGCCGTGGAGCTGCATCAGCCGGTCGATCGCGCGCAGCGCGTGGCCGGTCTGGCCGTTGGCGATGGAGTGCTCGACCAGGTGGGACAGCCAGGCCTCCAGGCGCTCGAACATGGCGGCGTGGCCGGTCTCGCGGGCGGCGGACAATGTG
>NZ_DASYHS010000186.1:0-19004 GCF_035998295.1 Arenibaculum sp.
TCGAAGCGCCACCGGTGGGCCAGCAGGCGAGCGGCGGCGGGGAACTGCCCCTGCTCGACCAGCTTGCCGTACAGCTCGTCGTGCTGCCGGCGCATCTGCTCGACGAGGGCCTCGTGCCGGTTCTCCTCCTCGGCGGACAGCGCGACAAGGCGGGCCCGGACGTCCGCGCGCGCCCACGGCGCCGAACCGGGCGCGCAGCCGGCGCGGCGCGCGGCCTCGGCCAGGGGCGCGCCCCGCGCGGCGATGCGGCAGAACAGCTCGATGCTCGGTGCCAGCGGCTGGGCGTCGGGCGCGGCGGCGGTAGCGGCCATGGGATGTCCTCCTCGTTCCGGTAGAAGGAACAATATGAGAACATATGCCGACTACAGTCAAGAGGCGTGAATATCCCCTCCCACAAGCTCGGGAGAAGAGGTATTCAACCGGATGGGGATCGCGGTGATCGGAGGCGAGGCATGTCCGGATTCGAGGTGAGTCGTACCGAACTCGCCGCCCAACTCCGCACCCTCGGCGTCCGCCGCGGCGGGGTGCTGCTCGTCCATGCCTCGTTCCGGGCCGTGCGGCCGGTCGAGGGCGGGCCGCACGGCCTGATCGCGGCGCTGGGCGATGCGCTCGGCCCCGACGGCACGCTGGTCATGCCGTCCTGGACGGGTGACGACGACGCGCCGTTCGACCCGGCGACGACGCCGGCGGCGGAGGATCTCGGCGTCCTCGCGCAGACGTTTCGGCGCCTGCCCGGCGTCCTGCGCAGCGACCACCCCTTCGCCTGCGCCGCCCTCGGCCCCGCGGCGGCGCGGGTCGTCGACACGCCCCTGCCGCTGCCGCCCGCGGCACCCGAAGGCCCGATCGGCCGCGTCCATGGACTGGACGGCCAGGTGCTCCTGCTCGGCGTCGGGCACGACGCCGACACGACCCTCCATCTCGCGGAACTGCTGGCGCGCGTCCCCTACGGCGTGCCGAAGCACTGCACGACCCTGCGCGACGGGCGCGCCGTGCGGGTCGACTACCGCGAGAACGACCATTGCTGTCAGCGCTTCGCGCTCGCCGACGGCTGGCTGCGCGCACGCGGCCTCCAGGCCGAGGGACGCGTCGGGCATGCGCATGCCCGGCTCTTGCGCGCGCGGGACGTCGTCGCCGTTGCGCTGGAAGCGCTCGCCCGCGACCCGCTCCTGTTCCTGCACCCGCCCGGGGAGGGATGCGAAGAATGCGACGAGGCCCGGCGGAGCGTGGACCCGGCGGCGGTCGCGACGTAATCTGATGGCTCGACGGACCGGAACCCCACGGAACAGGCGACGATGGCATCGGATTCTCAGCGCGGCGTGCGCACCGTCGAAGTCTCCTGCCGGCTGCTGGCGATCCTGGCGGACGCGCCGCAGCCCCTGATGCTGCGCGACGTCGCCCGCCTCGCCGAGCTGACGCCCGGGCAGGCGCACGCGCATCTGGTCAGCCTGCGCAAGATGGACATGGTCGAGCAGGACGCCGACACCGGCCGCTATCGGCTCGGGCCGTTCGCGCTCCATGTCGGCCTCGCCCGGCTGCGGGCGACCGACCCCTACCGCATGGCGGCCGCCGGCGCGCCCGAACTGGCGGAACGGGTCGGGCTGATGGTCGCGCTGACGGTCTGGGGCACCTACGGGCCGACCATCGTCCTGGTCCAGGAGGCGGGCCACCAGATCCACGCCAACGTGCGCGCGGGCGGCGTGTTCAACGTCGGCGGCACGGCGACGGGCCGGGTCTTCGCCGCCCATCTGCCGCCCAGCATGGTGATCCCCGTGCTGGAGCACGACATCGAGCGCGCGAAGGTGCAGAGCGGCTCGGCGCATCGCAGCCGCGAGGCGTTCGAGGCCGAGATCAAGGGCATCCGGCGGACCGGCTTCGCCACGACCCTCGACAAGCCCGTCCCCGGCATCAGCGCCGCCGCCGCCCCGGTCTTCGACCATGGCGGCCGCATGCAGCTCGCCGTCACCCTGATCGGGCCGACCGAGAGCATCGACATCACCGCCGACGGCCCCCATGTCCGTACCCTGCTCGACTTCACGCGCGGGCTCAGCCGCAAGCTGGGCTGGCGCGGGCCGGTCGCCGACCGGCCCGCCGTCGAGATGGCGCAGTAGGGCGTCCGCGGTCCGTCCTGAAACGCTCCCGGTCCTTCAGCCGATCCGCCCCGCGGCATGGCGCGCGGCGATGTAGCCGAAGGTCATCGCCGGGCCCAGCGTGATGCCGCCGCCGGGATAGTTGCCGCCCATGATGCTGCCCATGTCGTTGCCGACGGCGTACAGCCCGTCGATCGGGCTGCCGTCCTGCGCGCGCAGCACGCGGGCGTAGCGGTCTGTCCTCAGCCCGGCGAAGGTGCCGAGGTCGCCGACCACCACCTTGACCGCGTAGAACGGTCCCTGCTCGACCGGGGCCACGCAGGGGTTCGGCTGGTGGTCGGGATCGCCGAGCGAGCGGTTGTAGGACGTGCTGCCCTTGTGGAACTCCGGGTCCTCGCCGCGGCGCGCCGGGCCGTTGAAGGCGTCGAGCGTGGCGCGGAACGCGGCCGGGTCGAAGCCGGCATTGCGCGCCAGCTCCTCCGGCGTGTCCCCGCGCACGAGGTAGCCGGACTTCAGGTACGGGCGCAGCGGCAGTGGTGCCGGCTTGGCGAAGCCCAGGCCGTAGCGCCGGATCGTCTTGTGGTCGCAGACGAACCAGCCGCAGACCTCGCCCGGGTCGGACGCATCGTAGGAGGCGCGCATCGCCTGGACGAAGTCGTGGTAGCTGTTCGCCTCGTTGACGAACCGCCGTCCGTGCCGGTTGACCGCGATCACGCCGGGCTTGGAGCGGTCGACGAAATGCGGGAACACGCCGAAGCTGCCGTCACGCCGCGGCACCTGCGACACCGGGACCCAGGCCGCCGCGTTCGGCAGCTCCGACTGGCCGCGCCCGCCCACGGCCTCGCCCAGACGCAGCCCGTCGCCGGTGTTGGTCTCCGGCGCCGGGGTGTAGTGCTCGCGCCCGGTCGGCGCGTGCGGGAACAGCCGGCGGCGCCGGTCCAGGTCCCAGGGGAAGCCGCCGGCGGCCAGCACGACGCCCCGGCGCGCCCGCACCCGGACCTCTCCGTCCGGCTTCGCGATCACGGCCCCCACGACCCGGCCGTCCTCGACCAGCAGCTCCTTCGCGGGGGACGACAGCCAGATCGGCACGCCCAGGTCGAAGGCCGACTTGGCGAGGCGCCCGGCGAGCGCGTTGCCGTTGGTCAGCCGCATGCCCCGGCCATGGAGCAGCCGGTCGCTGCCGTAGCGCGCCAGCAGCCGTGCGACGAACGCCATCGAGACCGGCGAGCGGGTGACGTTGAAGAAATGCAGCAGTTCCTTGCCCGACCCGATCATCATGCCGAGGAAGGTGATCTCGCGCAGCGGCGGGCGAAGGTTCTTAACGTTCCCGCCGAGCCCGCGCGCGTCGAACGGCTCGGCGCAGATGGAACGGCCGCCATCCTTCCCGCCGGGGGCGTCGGGATGGTAGTCGGCGAAGGTCGGGCCGAGCACGAAGCGCACGGAGGTGTTCTTCTCGAAGAAGTCGACCATCTCCGGCCCGGCGTCGAGGAAGGCGTCGACCCGGTCCGGGTCGAAATGGTTGCCGGCCTCGTGCTGGAGGTAGGTCCGCGCCTCCTCCTTGCTGTCCTGGAACCCGGCGTCGCGGGCATGCCGGTTGCCCGGTATCCACAGCCACCCGCCCGAGCGCGCGGTGGTCCCGCCGAACACCGGCGCCTTCTCCACCACCAGCACGTCGAGGCCGGCGATCGCGGCGGTGACGGCCGTCGACAGCCCTCCCGCCCCCGTGCCGACCACCAGCAGGTCGCAGTCGTGGACGCGGGGCGCGTCCGTCGTGTCCATCGGGGTATTGGTCATGTTCGTACGTTTCCTGCTGCTCAGGCGGCGAGATAGCCGCCGTCCACCGGGAGGATCACTCCGGTGACGTAGCTCGACATCGCGGAGGCGAGGAAGACCACCGGCCCCGCCAGCTCCTCCGGCTTGCCCACCCGCCCCAGCGGCGTGTGGGCCATGAACCGGCCGAGCGCCTGCGGGTTGGCCCGGGTCGCCTCGGTCATCGGCGTCTCGATGACGCCGGGCGCGATCGCGTTGACCCGGATGCCGTCCGGCGCCAGCTCGACCGCTAGCGCCTTGGTAAGCTGCGCCACCGCCCCCTTGCTGGCGGCGTAGCCCGACACGAGCGGCGCCCCCGTGAAGCTGAGGATCGAGGCCAGGTTCACGATCCGCCCGCCGGTGGAGCGGAGCTGGTCGAGGAAGGCGAGGCAGGCGTTGCGGGCGCCGGTCACGTTGACGCGGAGCACCGCCTCCCAGTCCTCGTCCGTGATCTCGGCGAAGCCGCCGCGCGGCAGGATGCCGGCGTTGTTGACCAGGACCGAGACCGGCCCGAGCCGCTGCGCCACGCGTGCCGCCTCCGCGCGGCAGCCCTCCAGGTCCGACACGTCGAGCCGGGCGGAATGGGCGTCCCGCTCGGAAAGCCCGGCGCAGCGCCGCGCCGTCTCGGCCGCCCCCTCCCCATCCAGGTCGAAGGCGGCGACCGCCGCCCCCTGCGCGGCGAGCCCGAAGGCGATCGCCCGGCCGTTGCCCCGGGCGGCGCCGGTCACGACGGCCACGTCGCCCGTCAGAAGTCCCTGCATCTCGCGATCCCCAAAATTCGTCCATTGCGAACGCATTCGCAATGAAGTCTAATGGGAACGCCGGCTGACGCAACAAGTCTATTGCATCGCGGCCAGTCGGGAACGAAACGAACAAACCGACCCCTATCGGGAGGGAGCGAGAGATGAGACGCGCATTCCTGGCGGCGACGGCCGCCCTGGCCCTGACGGCGGGCGCCGCGCAGGCCGAGAGCTACGACCTCCAGAGCACCTTCGGCCTCCAGGTCCCCTCGATCGGCCCGAGCCCGGTACGCTGGGCGGACAATGTCCGGCTGATGACGAAGGGCGAGGTCGACGTCACGGTCCACGGCGCCGGCGAGTTCGTGCCACCCTTCGAGGTGTTCGGGGCGGTCAGCAGCGGCGCGATCCCGATGGGCTTCGACTGGATCGGCTACTGGGCCGACAGCATCCCGGTCGCCAACCTCGTCGGCTCGATGCCGTTCGGGCCGGACCCGATGCTGTTCCTGGGCTGGATGTTCCAGGGCGGCGGGCTGGAGATCATCCAGAAGGCCTACGATCCCCACAACGTCAAGGTGATCCCCTGCCATCTCGTCGTGCCCGAGGCCGGCGGCTGGTTCAACAAGGAGATCAACACGGCCGCGGACCTCCAGGGCCTCAACATGCGGATCGCCGGGCTCGGGGCCAAGGCGATGGCGCGGCTCGGCGCGAACACGCAGCTCGTCCCCGCGGGCGAGATCTACGTCTCGCTGGAGCGCGGGCGGATCGACGCGACCGAGTTCTCGGCCCCGCAGCTCGACATCGGCTTCGGCTTCCAGCAGATCGCCAAGAACTACTACTTCCCGGGCTGGCACCAGCCCGCGAGCTGGGACTCGATCATCATCAACATGGACGTCTGGAACTCGATCTCGCCCGACAACCAGAAGATCATGACCGAGGCGTGCCACGCCAACATCACCTACAACCTCTACGACCAGATGAACGCGCAGATCGAGGCGCTGGAGAAGATCGAGGCGGCCGGCGTCCAGGTGCGCCGCTTCCCCGACGAGGTGCTCTCCGCGATGAGGCAGGCCTCGGCCGAGGTCCTGCAGGAAGAGGCGGCCAAGGACCCGCTGTTCAAGGAGGCCTACGAGTCGATCCAGGCCTATAGTGAGCGCGTCGGCCGCTGGAGCGACCTGCAGCAGCTGCCGCGCTGACGCGTCCGGCGTCACGCCGGCGGGCCGGCCGGTCCCCGCGACCGGCCGGCCGCAGCCCTTCCCCAACCCGGAGACCCGTGCCTTGTCGTTCGCGTCGTCACTCGTCAGGGCGTGCTCGGCCGTCGAAGACGCCTGCGCCGCCTTCGGCCGGGCCGCCGCCTGGCTGCTGGTTCCCCTCGTCGCCGCCGTCACCCTGACCGTCGTGGCGGCCCAGTTGCGCCTGAACGTCCTGCTCGACTGGGGGACGCCCCTGCCGCTCCTGGGCGAGCGGCTGACCGGGAACGGGCTGCTCGACGTCCAATGGCATCTGTTCCTCGTCCTCACCCTGCTGGGCGGCGCCTACGCGCTGCGCACCGACGCCCATGTCAGCGTCGACGTGCTGGCGGCACGCTTCGGCCCGCGGACGAAGGCGCTGGTCCGGTTCGCCGGCGACCTGCTGTTCCTGGTCCCGTTCTGCGCGCTGATGACCTGGTTCTCCTACGACTTCGCGGTCCGGGCCTTCGTCAGCGGCGAGGCGTCGAGCTATGGCGGGCTGGTCGACCGCTGGATCATCAAGGCCGTGCTGCCGCTGGGGTTCGGGCTGCTGACGCTGATGGGGGCCGCGCGCGCGGTCCGCTCCGCGGTCGAGGCCTGGCGGCCGGACGCCGCGCCGTCCGAAACGGGGAACTGAAGGAATGGATCACGCCTGGCCGCTGGCCATGCTCGCGCTGCTGTTCGTGGGCATCTTCGCCGGGTACCCGGTCGCCTTCGTCCTGGCGGGCACGGGGGTGGCGTTCACGTTCCTGGCCGACATCCCGCTGCTGTTCCTGTCGCTCGGCGTGTCGCGGATCTACTCGGGAACGCTGACGAACTGGCTGCTGATCGCCGTGCCGCTGTTCGTCTTCATGGGCCTGATGCTGGAACGCTCCGGCGTGGCCGCGCGCCTGCTGCGCTCCATGGCCGGGCTGTTCGGGCCGCTGCCCGGCGGCTACGCCGTCGCCGTGACGCTGATCGGGGTGATCATGGCCGCCTCGACCGGCATCATCGGCGCCTCGGTCGTGCTGATGGGCCTGCTGGCGCTGCCGGCCATGCTGGCGAACGGCTACGACGCGCGCGTGTCGACCGGGCTGATCGCGGCGTCGGGCACGCTCGGCATCCTGCTGCCGCCGAGCATCATGCTGATCATCCTCGGCGACACGCTGCGCATCTCGGTCGGCGACCTGTTCATGGGCGCGGTTTTCCCGGGCCTGCTGCTGGCGGGGCTGTACCTGGCCTATATCGTCGTGCTCGGCCTGCTGCGCCCGCGGCTGATGCCGCCGCTGCCGCGCGGCGACTCGGTCGGCCTCGGGCGCCGCCTGGCCGACCTCGCGCGCGACCTGCTGGCGCCGCTCGCCCTGATCGTCACGGTGCTGGGGTCGATCATCGCGGGGATCGCGACACCGACGGAATCGGCGGCGCTGGGCGCGGTCGGCGCGCTGGTGCTGGCGCTGGCCGCGCCGGACATGTCGTGGAGATCCTTCGCCGACGCGCTGCGCGAGTCCACCAAGACCTCCGCGATGATCATCTTCGTGATGATCGGGGCGACCATCTTCTCGGTCGTCTTCAAGCGGCTGGGCGGCGACGGGCTGATCGAGAGCCTGCTCGGCGGCGACGACGCCGGCCCCTACCAGGTCCTGTTCATGATCATGCTGCTGGTCTTCGTGCTGGGCATGTTCCTGGAATGGGTCGAGATCACGCTGGTCGTGCTGCCGCTGGTGGCGCCGGTGATCGCCGGGCTGGACTTCGGCATGACCGAGAGCCAGACGATGCTGTGGTTCGCCGTGCTGTTCGCGGTGAACCTGCAGACCTCGTTCCTGACCCCGCCGTTCGGCTACGCGCTGTTCTACATCCGCGGCATCGCGCCGGAAGGCGTCACGATCGGCGACATCTACCGCGGCATCGTCCCCTTCGTGGCGATCCAGCTCGCCGCACTCGGGCTGGCGATCGCCTTTCCGCAGATCGTCACCTGGCTGCCCGAGCGGCTGCTGGTGCACTAGCACTACTTTGCCAACCCGCGTGTAAGGGTGATTCTCTCGTCTGTTGAGCGTGTCGGGGCCTTCTTTTCAAGAGGGTGCGATGGGTGCGGGTGACGAGACCTGGACGGTGGACCTGGAACGCTGGTTGGCACCGTACCTGGAGCGGCTGGGCCACGAGGCGCAGCGGCATTGGGCGCCTCTGTACGTCGCCGGACTTCTCTTGCCTGGCGAGCGCAAGAGCCTGGAGCCGCTGGCCGGCCGCGTCGCACCGACGCGTGCCTGGAGCTGTGGCGGCGCATCGCGACCCAGCCCGGCACGCGCTTCGAACCGGAGGACGTGACCGTCATGGGCGATCGGGCCATCATCCGGTGGCGCTATTTCTGGGGCGAGGGCGAAGACGGCTGCGTGCGCGGCGTCAATCTGATGCGCGTGCGCGACGGGCTGATCGTCGAAGCGATGGGCTACGTCAAGGGCGCCTGAGCAGCCTCGCCCGGCGACGCCGGAACGGCCCCTCAATACGGCCCCTCAACACGGAGTGCCGTCCTTGCGCGTGAAGCGCCACTTGCCGTCCGGGCCGAGGGCGGCGACCAGGTCATCGCGCGGGTAGGAAACCTCGTCGCCGGCCGAGCGGTCGCCGATCTCCAGGTACACGACGTCGGCCTCGGTCCGGTTCTCCAGGTGATGCGCGGAGCCGTCCGCAGGGAAGCCCGCGCATCTGCCGGGTTCGAGATCGACCTCCCCGTCACCGGTGACCAGGGTCGGCCGGCCTTCGAGGACGAAGATGAACTCGTCCTGGCGCGAATGGACGTGGTGCAGGGCCGAGATCGCGCCCGGCGGCAGGCGCGTCAGGTTGACGCCGAAGTTGCGCAGGCCGAACAGGTCGCCCAGCGGCCGCTTCACCCGCCCGGCCATCATGGTGGCGTAGGGCTCGGGATAGTTGGACGGCTTCACGCGGGGAGGCGCCGCGGCCGCGTCGATCGCCGGCACCGACGGCCCCGTCCCCTGCACATCCGAACTCATGTCACTTGCTCCTGTCAGCGGATCGCCGACCGACAGTCATGGCAGAACGCCCCGGCATGTCGCAAGGGGGACACCACGGGCATCAGCCCCGGACCAGCAGCACGGTCCGGTCGTCGTAGCGGCAGGCCGGATGCGCGGCCAGCTTCCTTTCGGCCAGGAAACGGAAGCCGTGGCGCTCGTAGAAGGCCCCCGCCCGCGGGTTCTGCGAGAAGTACTGGACGCTGAGCGTGCCGCAGCCGGCCTGCGCGGCGTGGCCGAAGGTCGCCTCGACGAGGCGGGTCCCGAGGCCTCGCCCGCGATAGGGTTCGTAGACGGCGAAGGCGTTGATGTAGAAGCTGCCGGGCACCTCCCGTTCAAGCTCCAGGAACGGGCGGACCAGGTCCGGCGCGGCCGCGATCTCCTCCTCGTCCACGGGGTCGAGCCGATAGGCGAGGATCATCCCCGCGACCGCCCCGCCGATCTCGGCCACCGTCGCGTGGCGATAGGAGAAGCCGCCCTGCTCGCGCCGGGCTCGCCGCTCGCCGACATCGAGCGGGGTCTCGCCCGGTTCGGCCATCTGCGACCAGAGCCAGCCTGGAATGCCTCCGCCCGCGATCTCGATCAGCTCCGCCAGACTCCGCGCGTCGGACGGTGTCGCCGGACGGATCATCGCATCCTCGACCTGTGCCACATCCACCATTGCCGCCTCCCTCAAACCTGCGCCACGAACCACACGTTCATCGGGTCGTGCGCCAGGACATGGCGCTTCACCTCACGGAACCCGGCCTCGCGCAGCATGGCCTCCGCGGTCTCCCAACCCCACATCGTACCGAAGCCGGCACCACCCTGCCCCAGCGATATCGGGGTGCAATGGGCGCAGGACACGGCGTAGAGCAGGGATGCCATCGGGAAGTCCAGGTTGTCCTCCAGCTTCGCGGAACCCCCGATGTCCTGCATCAGGTAGACCCCGCCCGGCCGCAGGGCTCCGTGGAGGCTGCGGATCAGACCCTGCGGGTCCTTCTGGTCGTGCACGGCGTCGAAGGTGGTGACGAAGTCGAACCGCCCCTTCTCATCGTAGCCGGTCAGGTCGCGCACCTCGAAGCGGATATTGCCGAGGCCGGCATCGCGCGCCGCCGCGGCGGCGAAGGCGATGGCGTCCTCGCACAGGTCCCAGCCCACGAAGCGGCTCGCCGGAAAGCGCCGCGCCATGGCCAGCAGGGCCGAGCCGCGGCCGCAGCCGGCGTCCATCACGTCGATGCCTTCGCCGAGGCGCCGGACCACTCCGTCCGCCAGTGGCAGGATGGCGTCGAACAGCGAAGCCGTGACGGTCTGGGCGCTGTCCTCGGCCATGATCTGGTGGAAGCAGGGATAGTCGCCGTAGGACGTGCCGCCGCCGTTCCGGAAGCGGTCGAGCACCGGCTCCTGCATCGCGCCCAGGAGCGCCACGTGCTGCGCATAGACGGCCATGTTGCCGAGCGGCGCGGCGCGCGTCAGGCAGGCCGCATGCTCGGGCGGCAGCGAATAGCCGCGCGTCCGCGGATCATAGGCGACGATGCGGCCGGTCACCATGACGGCGAGCCATTCGCGCACGTAGCGTTCGGCGAGCCCGGCCTCGGCGGCGATCCTGTCGCTGGTCGACAGCGGCAGCGCCGCCATCGTCTCGAACAGGCCGGCGCGATAGCCGATCGACATCATGACCGCGACGGCGCCCGAATCGAGGACCGTACCGATGCGGCCGGCGAACGCTTCGGCGGCGGCCGGGTCGAAGGAAGGGGTTCGGGTGGACACGTCCGGCATGGGGAGGTTCCTTTCGGCTGTCGTCAGGTGGGGTGCGGACGGGAGATTGCCGGGACGGCCGCGTCCGTTCGAGTGGCGGAATGGACGAAAACGGGGCTTTCGTGCCATCCTCGCTCCATGATCGCCTCACCAGAAGCTCCCCCGGTATCCGTCAGCCTGCTGGCGCTGCCGGAGTCGACCCCGGCGGCGCTCTACGGCCTGTTCGAGGTCTTCGCCTCGGTCGGCGTCACCTGGGGCCTGCTGACGGGAACCCCGGCGCGGGGGCGCCGGATGGAGCCGTGCATCGTCGCCCGGACCGGCGAGCCGTTCATCTCGGCGATCGGGATGCCCATCGCGCCGCAGCGGGCGCTGGCGGACGTCGCGCGGACCGACGTCGTCGTCGTCACCGACCTGACGGTGCCGGCGGACACCGATCCACAGGGACGCTGGCCTGCCGAGGCCGCATGGGTGCACGACCGTCTCGCCGAGGGCGCGCTCGTCTGTTCAGTGTGCACGGGCTCGATCTTCCTCGCCGAGGCCGGGCTGCTGGACGGGCTGGAGGCGACGACCCATTGGAGCGCCGCCGAGGTCTTCAGGCGGCATTATCCGGCCGTGCGGCTGCGCCCCGAACGCATCCTGTGCCCGGCCGGCCCGGAGCACCGCGTCATCACCGGCGGCGGCGCCTCCTCGTGGGAAGACCTGGCTCTCCACCTGATCGCGCGCTTCTGCGGCGAGGAGGAGGCCGTTCGGACGGCGAAGATCTTCGTGCTCGGCGACCGCAGCGACGGCCAGCTCCCCTTCTCGGCCATGGCGCCTGCGCGCCGGCACGGCGACGCGGTGATCGGCCGGTGCCAGGTCTGGATCGCCGACCATTACGCCGCCGCCAACCCCGTCGCCCGCATGGTCGAGACCTCGGGGCTGCCCGAACGGACCTTCAAGCGCCGCTTCAAGGCGGCGACCGGCTACGCGCCGGTCGACTACGTCCAGGCGCTGCGGATCGAGGAGGCCAAGCAGCTCCTGGAGACGACCGGCGAGCCGACCGAGGCCGTCGCCCATGTCGTCGGCTACGAGGATCCGGCTTTCTTCCGCCGCCTGTTCAAGCGGCGCACCGGCATCACGCCGGCCCGCTACCGCCAGCGTTTCCAGTCCTTCGCCCGGCTGCGGCGCGGCGCTTGACCCGCGATCACCAGCGGGCGAACAGCCGGCCCCCGAGCGCGCCCGCCACCGTGAGCCCCATGATCGCGAGGCCGTACCAGGTCGCGACGAAGAGGGGCGAATCGTCGGTGCAATGGGCGGCGTAGAACGCGGCGGCGATGCCCCCCGCGACAAGGCCCGCGACGGCCCCGGCCGCGGCCGGACGGGTCGGCGCCCCGGCGCGCAGCGCCAGCAGGAACAGCGCCAGCGGCGCCGCGCCGATCAGCGGGATGAAGGTCAGGCAGACCGCGGCGTTGGTGCCCACCAGCCGCGCGGCCCAGTCGCCCGGCGGCACGGCCGCCAGTTCCAGTGCGACGCCTGCCGCCAGCAGGACCGGGACGAGCCCGAGCATGCGCGCAGCGCCCCCGGTCCCCGCCCCCGGCCGGGCCTGGCGCCGCACCAGGTGGAACGCGGCCGCGGCCAGGGCGCCGGTCACGGCGAACTTGAACAGGAAGCGGACGGACTGCGCCGCCTGCCCGATATCCGTTCGCGGGCCGAGCGTCGCGAAGAACAGCGCCGCGGCGACGAGCACCGCGGCGGCCAACGCCACCTGGAACAGGCGGTCGGGCGAGGCGGCGCGCGGCGGCGTGTCGGCCGCCAGCGAGCGGATGAGGTCGTCGGTCTTCATTTCCCCGTCCGCCCGAACTTCGCCGCGATCGCCGCGAGGCCCCGGTGCCATGCGACCCGGACCGCGTTCTCGGTCATGCCGAACGCGGCCGCGGTCTCGCGGATCGAGCGGCCGTCGACCGCGACCGAGGCCACCACCTTGTGCTGGCCCGGCGCCAGCGCGGCGATCGCGCGGCCTATGTCCCGCTCGCCGAGCATGTCGGCGGCCGGCGCCTCCAGGAACTCGGCGTAGTCCTCGATGTCCACCTCCATCCGGCGCCCCCTGCGCCTGAAGCCGTCGACGACCTTGTAGCGCGCGATCGCCGCCAGCCAGGGCAGGATCGGCTCGTCGCTGCGCCAGGTGTGGCGCTTCAAATGGATCGCGAGCAACGCTTCCTGCACGACGTCCTCCGGATCGATGCCGCTTCCCGACCCGAGCTTGCGCCGCGCCAGCGCCCGGACGAGCCGGGCCGCGTCGCGCAGGAATTCGGCGTAGGCCGCCTCGTCTCCCGCGATCGCCGACCGCATGAGACCGGCGAGCCTCGCCTCCTCGTCCGTGCCCGGGCCTATCCCATCATTCGCTCCCGCCGCCCGTTCGTTACGGGCCGGCCGAAAAAATTTCACGGAGGGAGTGTAATGAACCCTCCCCCTGCTCCGAAAGGTCAAACGTCGGGCCGATACCGGCGCCGACATCCCTTCCCGACCAAGGAGCACATCATGAACCGCAGCACCCTGACCCTCGCCCTTGCCGCCTCCCTCACGACCGCCCTCGCCGGCCTCGCGGCACCCGCCCACGCGCAGGAGACGGAGAAGTGCTACGGCGTGGCGCTCGCCGGCCAGAACGACTGCGCGGCCGGTCCCGGCACGACCTGCGCCGGCACCTCGGTGATCGACTACCAGGGCAATGCCTGGAAGGCCGTCCCGGCGGGGACCTGCACGACGATGATGCTCCCCGGCGACCGCATGGGCTCGCTGGAGGCGCTGGAACGCGACCTGCCGCAGACCTGATCCGCAGACCTGATTGCGGGGGAGGCCCGGCCGCCGGGCCTTCCCCGCCGCACCGCCGAGGACCCGCCCATGCCCCTCGCCAGCAATAGCCCCGTGTGCGCCCGCCTGCCGCAGCGCGCCGGCCTCGGCCTCAAGCCCGGGCACTACCGCCGCATCCTCGACGACCGGCCCGATGTCGGCTTCTTCGAGGTCCATGCCGAGAACTACATGGGGGCCGGCGGCCCGCCGCACCGGTTCCTGGAGGAGATCCGGGCGCTGTACCCGCTGTCGCTGCACGGCGTCGGCCTGTCGATCGGCGGCGCCCATCCGCCCGACCGCCGGCATCTCGCCCGCCTGCGCGCGCTGGTCGAGCGCTACCGCCCGCAGTCCTTCTCCGAGCACCTCGCCTGGTCGAGCCACGGTGCCGGCTACCTCCCCGACCTGCTGCCGCTGCCCTACACGCAGGAGACGCTCGACCGCGTCTGCGCGCATGTCGACGCGGTCCAGCAGGCCGTCGGCGCGCGCCTGCTGCTCGAGAACCCGTCGGCCTACGTCCTGCTCGCGGACAGCCGCATCGACGAGGCCGACTTCCTGCACGACGTGGCGCGGCGCACGGGCTGCGGGCTGCTCCTCGACGTCAACAACGTGATGGTCTCGGCCGTCAATTGCGGCTTCGGCCCCGCCGCCTATGTCGACCGCTTTCCGGTACACCTCGTCGGCGAGATCCATCTCGCGGGCTACGACGAGACCGTGGACGGCGCCGGCGACCGGCTGCTGATCGACGCCCACGGCTCGGCCGTACGGCCGGACGTGTTCGATCTCTACCGCCGCGCGCTGCGCCGCACCGGCCCGACGGCGACGCTGATCGAATGGGACAACCACGTGCCCGGCCTCGACACGCTCCTCGCCGAGGCGTCCCGCATCGACGATGCGATCGCCGCCGCCGCCGTTACACGGAGTGCGGCATGACCGGCCATTGCGCGGCCAAGGCCGCCTTCGCCGCCGCGCTGCTCGACCCGGCCCTTCCCGTTCCGGCCGGCGTCGTGTCGCCGCGCGGGACCCCGGACGCCGCCCGCTTCGCGGTCCACCGCAACAACGTCTTCGTGGCGCTCGTCGCGGCGCTCGAGGCCCGCTTCCCGGTGACGGCGCGGCTGGTCGGCGACGCGTTCTTCCGCGCGATGGCGCGCCTTCACGCCGACGCCCGCAAGCCGTCCTCGCCGCTGATGTTCGAGTACGGGGGCGGCTTTCCCGATTTCATCGCCGGCTTCCCCCCGGCCCGCGGCCTGCCCTATCTGGCCGACGTGGCCCGGCTGGAGGTCGCCTGGTCGCGCGCCTACCATGCCGCGGAGGCCGAGCCGCTGGCCCTCGAGGCGCTGTCGGTCGGCCCGCCCGAGGCGCTGCTGCTCGACCGTCTGGCCGCCCACCCCGCCGCCGCCCTCGTGACGTCGGCGCACCCGATCGGCTCGATCTGGTCCGCGCACCAGGGCCCGACGGTGGCCCCCGTCGCCGATTGGCGCCCGGAGGCCGTGCTGGTCACCCGGCCGGCCGCCACGGTGCAGCTCCACATCCTGCCGCCCGGCGACGCGCCGTTCGCCGCCGCGCTGCTGGCCGGCGCTACCATTGGCGCCGCGGCCGAGGCCGCCCTGGCCGGCGCAGCCGGCGACGGCGGTTTCGATCCCGGCCGCGCCCTCGTCGGCCTGGTCCGCACCGGCGCCTTCACCGCCCGGCAAACCGCGACCGAAAGGACTTCGCCATGACCGACCATGCCCCTGGAACGGCCGACGGGACCGCCGGCGGGGACGCCCCCATCCTCGCGCGGCTGTTCCACCAGGCCGACCGGCTGCTCGCCGCGGTGCCGGCCGACCTGCCGCTGCTGGCGCTGCGCTTCGCGCTCGCCGTCCCGTTCTTCAAGTCCGGCCTGACCAAGTGGGACGGCTTTCTCCAGCTCTCCGCCGGCGCGCATTACCTGTTCACGCAGGAGTTCAAGCTGCACCTCTTCGGTGCCGCCTACCCCTATCCTGCGCCGCTGGCCATGGCCTATCTGGCCGGTCTGGCGGAGATCGTGCTGCCGGTCCTGCTCGTGCTGGGCCTTGCGACCCGCCTGTCCGCCCTCGGCCTGCTGGCGATGACGGCCGTGATCCAGCTCACCATCCCCGAGGGCTGGGCGAACTTCCACCTGCCCTGGGCGGCCATGGCGCTGGCGCTACTGGTCCATGGGGGCGGACGCCTGTCCGCCGACCGGTTCGTCCTCCGGTCCTGAGGACGGGGCTTCGGCCCCGTTCCCCGAACCCGGGGCCGACACCGGTGCCGCGACGCCGCTGCACACCACCAGGATGCGCGCGTCGCCGTCCCCGGCGGACGCGTAGAGATGGCCGCGGCGGCTATCGAAATAGATGCTCTCGCCGCGCTCCAGGACGACCGGTTCCATGTCCTCCAGACGCACCGTGACCCGGCCCTCGACGACGAACAGGAACTCCTCGCCGGGATGGCTGACGAAACGCTCGAAGCGCATCGTCTCGAACGGGCGCAGGGTGCCCATCATCGGCGTCATCGCCTTGCGCCAGAGCTCCGGGAACAGCATCTCGTAGACGTAGTTCTCCGTCTCGTGCAGGCGGAACTCGCCCGTGCGGGCGACGGCCACGCCGCCGGGGCGGAACCGGTCGCCGCGCTCCGAGAACAGCTCGCCCATATCGACGCCCAGGCCCTCGGCGAGCTGGCTGAAGCGGTCGTAGGTGACCGCCATCACCCCCCGCTCGATCTTCGAGACCGTCGAGATGGCGAGGCCCGAGCGTTCGGCGACCTCGGCCAGCGTCAGTCCCAGGTCTCGCCGGATCTTGCGCAGCCGCTCGCCCATCCGGATGCGGCGGCTGGCGCTGCCGTCCGCTGTTCTCGCCGTTTCGCCCATGGAACGGAACCTAGGGCCGGCCGCCGCCACCGTCCACAATTTTCCGATGCGAAAAACGATGTTTTCCGATCGGAAAACCTTTGCTACGGTCTCTCAGGAATGCGGTACGACGGCATGAACAGCGGGTAGGCGGGCAGTGGGCGGGCAGGCAGTGGGCGGGCAGGCAGTGGAAACCTTCGACGTCGCGGTCATCGGCGCCGGCATCGCCGGCGCCTCGGTCGCGAGCGAGTTGAGCGCGTCGCATCGCGTCGCGCTGCTGGAGCGCGAGGACCAGCCCGGCTATCACACCACCGGGCGCTCCGCCGCGCTGTTCTCGGAGACCTACGGCCCGCCGGTCATCCGCGCGCTGTCGCGCGCGTCCAGCGGCTTCTACGGCGCCCCGCCCCCGGGCTTCGGCGACGCCCCGCTGCTGACGCCGCGCGGCGTGCTCCTGATCGCGCGCGAGGACCAGCTCGCGCATGCCGACGAGATGATGGCGGAGGTCGCCGCGGGATCGCCGGTGTCGCGGCTGGACGCCGCCCGGACCCTGGCGATGATGCCTCTGCTGCGGGCCGGCTACGTCGCCGGCGCGGTGTTCGAGCCGGGTGCCCGCGACATCGACGTCCATGCGCTGCACCAGGGGGGCTATCTCCGCCAGTTCCGCGCCCGGGGCGGCGTGCTGAGGACGCGGTGCGAGCTGCTGGCGCTGGAACGGTCCGGCGCCGGCTGGGCGCTGCGCACGTCCGGCGGCACGATCCGCGCCGAAGTCGTCGTCGACGCGGCCGGGGCCTGGGCGGACGAGGTCGCGGCCATGGCCGGGGTGCCGCGGATCGGCCTGGTGCCGAAGCGGCGCACCGCCCTGGTCGTGTCCGCCCCCGGCGGCGCCGTCCCCCATGGCTGGCCGATGGTCGTGGACATCGATGAGCAGTTCTACCTGAAGCCGGACGCCGGCCGGCTGCTGATCTCGCCGGCCGACGAGACCCCCTCGCCGCCCTGCGACGCGCAGCCGGAGGAGATCGACGTCGCGATCTGCATCGACCGGATCGAGCGCGCCTTCGACATCACGGTCGGGCGCATCGAGAACAAATGGGCCGGACTCAGGTCCTTCGTCGCGGACAAGACGCCGGTCGCGGGCTTCGATCCCGGCGCGCCGGGGTTCTTCTGGCTCGCGGGGCAAGGCGGGTACGGCATCCAGACCGCCCCCGCGCTGGCGCGCACCGCCGCCGCCATGATCCGGGGCGAGCCGATCCCGCCGGACGTCGCCGACCAGGGCGTGAGCGCCGCGGCGCTGTCGCCGCAACGGCTGGGCCGCGCGGCATGATCTGGGCGGTCCCCCTCGTCGCCCTCCTGCTGCTTCTCTCGGGCCTGGCACTCGCCTACGTCATCGGGGCGGCGGCGGTCCTGGCCTATCTCGCGACTGACAACGCCCGCTACCTCGCCGTCCTGCCGCAGCAGATCTTCTCCAAGATCGATGTCTTCGCGCTGATGGCGATGCCGCTGTTCATCCTCGCCGGCGAGATGATGAACCGCGGCGGCGTGACCCGGGTGCTGATCGAGCTGTCCATGTCGCTGGTCGGCCGGCTGCGCGGCGGCCTCGGCCACGTCAACATCATGACCAGCGTCTTCTTCGCCGGCATCTCCGGCTCGGCGGTGGCCGACGCGGCGGCGCTGTCCAACACCCTCGTGCCGGCGATGCGCGATCGCGGCTACACCACCACCTACGCCTGCGCGGTGACCGCAGCGTCCTCGATCATCGGGCCGATCATCCCCCCGTCCATCATCCTGATCTTCTACGGGGCGCTGATGGGGACGTCGGTGACCGCCCTTTTCCTCGCCGGTATCCTGCCGGGCCTGCTGCTCGCCACCGTGCTCTTCGCCGTCAACGCCTTCTACGCCTGGCGGGACGATCACCCGAAGCTCTCGCGCGCCGACACGCCGCCGCTCGGCCCGACCCTCCTCAGGTCGGCGCCCGCGCTGCTGATCCCGCTGGTGATCGTCGGCGGCATCGTGCTCGGCTGGATGACGCCGACCGAGGCCGCGGCCGTGGCCGTGCTGGCAGCGCTCGGCGCCGGCGCCTTCTACGACGGCCTGACCGCGCGCGGCCTGGTCGACGGCCTCCGGCGGACGGCCGTGCTGTCCGGGGCGATCTTCATGCTGATCACCAGCGTCGCGGCGCTCGGCCATCTCGGCGCGCTGGAGAGGCTGCCCGAAGGCATCGCCGCGCTCGTGACCGATCTCGGCCTGGGGCCGGTCGAGTTCATGATCGTGATGAACCTCGTCTTCCTGGCCGCCGGCATGGTCCTCGACGTGCCGGTGGCGCTGGCGCTGCTGGTGCCGCTGCTGGCCCCGGTCGCGATCGCCCAGGGCGCCGACCCGGTCCATCTCGGCATCGTACTGTGCTTCAACCTGTGCATCGGGCTGATCTCGCCGCCGCTCGGCGGCTGCCTGCTGGTCGTCGCGGCGGTGGCGAAGATCGACTACTGGCGCCTCGCGCGGGCGGTGATCCCGTTCGTGCTGGCGGAGATTGTCGTGCTCGGGCTGCTGGCCGCCTTCCCCGCGATCAGCCTCACCCTTCCGCGCGCCTTCGGCTTCGCCGCGGGAAGCTGACCATCCAACAGGAGGTTTAGGACCATGAAGGCACTCGAACTGGCAGTCGTGGCGGCCCTGGCCGCGACATTCGCCGCCGGCCCGGCGGCGGCCCAGGTGAAGGTGGCGCTCGACAGCCCGCCGGACCT
>NZ_DASYHS010000191.1:0-5980 GCF_035998295.1 Arenibaculum sp.
GCAGATCCAGCAGTTCATCGATGCCGGCTACGTCAGGATCGACGGGGCCTTCCCGCGCGGGCTGGCGGACGAGGCCCGGGCCGTCTTGTGGCGGGACACGGGATGCGATCCGGACGACCCGTCCACCTGGACGAGGCCGGCCATCCGGCTGAACCAGTACGGGCAGAAGCCCTTCGTCGAGGCCGCCAACACGCCGGTCCTGCACCAGGCCTACGACCGGCTGGTCGGGCCGGGACGATGGGCGCCGCGGGGCGCGCTCGGCACCTTCGTGGTGCGCTTCCCGTCCGCCGAGGACCCGGGAGACACGGGTTGGCACGTCGACGTCAGCTACGGCACGCAGGACCCCGACTTCATGTCCTGGCGTGCCAACGTCTTCTCGAAGGGCCGGGCCCTGCTGATGCTGTTCCTGTTCTCCGACGTCGGCGACGAGGACGCGCCGACCCGCATCCGGGCG
This sequence comes from Arenibaculum sp., assembly GCF_035998295.1. Classification (NCBI taxonomy): domain Bacteria; kingdom Pseudomonadati; phylum Pseudomonadota; class Alphaproteobacteria; order Rhodospirillales; family Azospirillaceae; genus Arenibaculum; species Arenibaculum sp. The sequence goes on from NZ_DASYHS010000191.1 coordinate 455, forward strand.
GGATCGCACCTGGACATGGCCCGCCTGCTGGCGCCCGCCGGAGAGGCCGGCCTGACGCTGCGCGAGATGGTCGCCGCCGATTTCGGCCGGACCGCGCCGCTGCCGGAGGTGCCGGCGACCGGCGAGGCGGGGACGGTCTATCTCTGCCATCCCTTCCTCGTCCATGCGGCCCAGCCGCATCGCGGCACGCGGCCCCGCTTCCTGGCGCAGCCGCCGCTGCTGCCGGCGCAGCCGCTGATGCTTGAACGGGCGGACGGCGACTACTCGCCGGTCGAGACGGCGATCAGGAAGGCCCTGGGCAAGGCGTCATGACCGGCAGGCCCGTCAGCCCGCCTCCGGCTCTCCCCGTGCCGCGACCAGCCCGGCCATCTCGGCGGCATCGGCAGTGCCGAGCGCCGACAGCCCGGCGACGACGCCATGGTGGTTCCGGGCCGGCTGGTTCTGGCTCACCTTCCATTTGCCGGCGAGCCGGGCGATCGGGATCTCGATCCCGACGATCGCGCGGAGCAGCGCATCGATGAAGCCGCCGGGCGCGTCGGCGGTGCTCCAGGGCACCGGGAACGCCGATTCCTGCCCGGCGGTGAGCTCGTCGATCTGCGCGCGCAGCCAGTCCCGGTCCTCGATCACGCGCATCGGGCCGTGGGCGTGGACCACCGCGTAGTTCCAGGTCGGCACCGCCTTCCCGGTCTCGGCCTTGGTCGGGTACCAGGAGGGCGTGACATAAGCCTCCGGCCCCTGGAACACCGCCAGCGCCTCGACCGCGGGGTCGAAATCGCGCCACACCGGGTTGGCGCGGGCGACGTGGCCGACCAGCGTGCCGGAGCCGGACCCGTCCACCCGGAGATGGAGCGGGACGTGGTTCGCCTCGATGCCGGAGGGCGACAGGGTCACCAGGGTCGCGAGCGGATGCGCACGGATCAGGTCGTGCATCACCTCGACCCGGGTCTCCTCGAACTGTCTGGGCTGGTACATGGCGCCTCCTTCAGCGCACGCGGGCGCGGGCATCGACCGGCCAGGCACCCTGCCCGTCCATGACCACTAACTCCGTCGCCAGGTTGGCGACGACACAGGAATGGTTGGGCACGATCGCGAGGCGGGTCCCGCGTTCGATCGGGGCGCCGGCCAGCCGGACGAAGCCGTGCTCCTCCGACAGCTTCTCGACCACCAGCCCGTCGCCCGAGAACGGGCCGCCGGCCGGGAACGCCCGGCCGAAGCCCGAGACCCCGGTCGTGCCGTGGGGCCCGAGGTCGGAGCTGAGCACCTTGGAGCCGGCGTCGACGATGGCGTGCCGGTCGGTGCAGCCGACGACGGTCGCGTGAACGGACAGCGCGACGTCGTCGAGGGTGGCGACGCCGAGGCGGACCGCGGTCAGGTCGAGGAAGACGTAGTTGCCGGGCCGGATCTCGGTCAGGCCCGTGAAATCGCGCTGGGCCAGCACGGTCGGCGTGCTGCCGACGGAGATCTCGTCCACGCGCAACCCGGCGCGCGCGAGGCGGTCCGCAACGCCGAGCAGGCACAGGCGCTCGGCCTCGGCGACGTCGGCGGCGGCCGACGGCCCGGATGCACCGTAGGCGTGGCCGGCATGGGCGATCAGCCCGGCGAAGACGAGGTCCGGACCGGCGGCGATGCGCCCCGCCACGTCGAGCGCCGCCGGCCCGTCGGGGTCGACGCCGATCCGGTGCAGGCCGACATCCACCTTCATCAGCACCGGCAGGGACACGCCGTGGCGCCGGGCGGCGGCGGCCAGCGCCGCGACGCCGTCGGGATGGTCGGCGATGAACCGCAGCTCGGCGCCCCGCTCGCGCCCGGCGGCGAGCAGCCCGTCGATGCGGTCCGGGTCGACCACGGGATAGGCCACCGTGACCGAGCGGATGCCCGCCTCGACGAAGACGAGCGCCTCGCCGGGCTTGGCCGCGGTGATGCCGACGGCGCCGCCCGCCACCTGCATCCCGGCGATGCGCACGGATTTGTGGGTCTTGACGTGCGGCCGCAGCCGCACGCCGTTCGTGTCCGCGATGGCCTGGACGCGGCGGAGATTGGCCTCCAGCCGCCCGTGGTCGACGACGACGCAGGGGGTGGCGGGCAGTTCCGCCGCGTCCATGGCCGCCGCGTCCATGGCCATGGTCATCACGTCTCGAACCGGATGCCCTGCGCGAGCGGCAGCGCGTCGGAGTAGTTCACGGTCGCGGTCTGGCGGCGCATATAGGCCTTCCAGGCGTCCGAGCCCGACTCGCGGCCGCCGCCGGTCTCCTTCTCGCCGCCGAAGGCGCCGCCGATCTCGGCCCCGCTCGGCCCGATATTGACGTTGGCGATGCCGCAGTCGCTGCCCGAGGCGGCGAGGAAGCGTTCCGCCTCGCGCACGTCGGTCGTGAAGATGCAGGACGACAGGCCCTGGGGGACGCCGTTCTGCAGGGCGACCGCCTCGTCGAGCGTGCGGTAGCGCATCACGTAGAGGATCGGGGCGAAGGTCTCCGAGCGCACGGTCGCGGTCTGGCCGGGCATCTCGACCAGCGCCGGGGTCACGTACCAGGCGTCGGGGTGGCGGTCGGCGAGCACGCGCTGACCGCCGGTCAGCACCCTGCCCCCCTCGCCGCGCGCCGATTCGAGCGCCGCCGCCATCGCGTCGAACGAGCCCTTGTCGATCAGCGGTCCCATCAGGTTGCCCTGGTCGAGGGGGTTGCCGATCTTCACCTGCTCATAGGCGGCGCGCAGGCGCGGCACGATGCTGTCGTAGACGTCCTCGTGGACGATCAGGCGGCGCAGCGTCGTGCAGCGCTGGCCGGCCGTGCCGACGGCCGCGAACAGGACCGCGCGCACCGCCAGCTCCAGGTCGGCCGAGGGCGTCACGATCATCGCGTTGTTGCCGCCCAGCTCCAGGATCGAGCGGGCGAAGCGGGCGGCGACCTTGGGCGCGACCTCCCGGCCCATGCGGGTGCTGCCGGTGGCGCTGACGACCGCGACGCGGTGGTCGTCGACCATCGTCTCGCCGATCTCGCGCCCGCCGACGATCACTTCGAGCAGGCCGCGCTCGGGCGCGCCGGCGCCGAACCGCTGCAGCGCGCGCTCGAACAGGTGGCGGCAGGCGAGCGCCGTGACCGGGGTCTTCTCCGACGGCTTCCAGACCACGGGGTCGCCGCAGACGATCGCCAGCGCGAAGTTCCAGGACCAGACCGCGACCGGGAAGTTGAAGGCGGAGATGACGCCGCAGACGCCGAGCGGGTGCCAGGTCTCGCGCATGGCGTGGCCGGGCCGCTCGGAGGCGATGGTGAGGCCGTAGAGCTGGCGCGACAGCCCGACCGCGAAGTCGCAGATGTCGATCATCTCCTGGACCTCGCCCCAGCCCTCCTGGATCGACTTGCCGCATTCCAGGGTGACGAGCGCGCCGAGCGCTTCCTTGTTGGCGCGCAGCTCCTCGCCGAGCAGGCGGATCAGCTCGCCGCGCCGCGGCGCCGGGACCGACCGCCAAGCGAGGAACGCCTCGTGGGCGTGGCCGATCTTGGCCTCGACCGCCTGCGGGGTGTCGTCTGCGACCCGCCCGACGACCGAGCCGTCGATGGGGCTGCGCACGACGCGCGCGCCGGCCTCGACGGCCGTGGGGTCCATCCGCAGCGCTGCCAGGATCTCGTCGATGTTCATGGGGGCGTCCCCTTCTCGTATCGTTCTTGCGTCGGTCGGCGTCGGACGCCGGAGGCACTACGCGTAGTGCCGGCCGAAGCGGTTGTCCAGGAAGTCCGACAGGGCCGCCTGCTCCTGACGCACGAAGCCGTGGTCCGGCAGCCTTCCGTCGAGCAGGAGGTCGACCATGGTGCATATTCCTGCAGCCGTAGTCACCTGGATTGCGCTCCAGACCCGGCCGCCGATGTCGCGGGAATAGACCTTCTTGGCGAAGCTCTCCTGCATCAGCCTTCCGTCGCGCGTGCCGCTGACCGAGACGAAGATCAGGACGACGTCCTGGTTGGTCGCCGGCACCGCCGCCTCGAGCACGTCCTTCAGGATCTCGCGCCGCTCCCCGAGCCGCAGGTCCTGGACCAGCATCCGCACGATGTCGCGGTGGCCGGGGTAGCGCACGGTCTTGTAATCGAGGTTGCGCACCCGGCCCTGGAGCGTCTCGCACAGCGTGCCGAGCCCGCCCGAGGTGTTGAACGCCTCGTAGGTGACGCCGTCGAGCGCGAACGCCTCGTCGCCCTCCAGCGCCATCACCTCGCGCAGGTGGCCGTCGACGATCGCCTCGCAGGGATTGCAGTACTCGTTGATGAGCCCGTCCGTGCTCCAGGTCAGGTTGTACTTCAGGGCGTTGGTGGGATAGAGCGGCAGGGCGCCGACCCGCATGTGGACGTCGCGCAGGTCGTCGAAGCGCCGCGCGAGGTCGTAGGCCGCGATCGAGATGAACCCCGGGGCGAGCCCGCATTGCGGCACGAAGGCGGTCGGCGAGCCCTCGGCGAGCTGCTTGACCCGCCGCGTGCTCTCGACGTCCTCGGTCAGGTCGAAATAGTGGGCGCCGCCGGCCTTGGCCGCCTCGGCGATCACGGGGGTCAGGGTGTAGGGACACGCACTCATCACGGCGTCGTGGCCGCGCACGGTTTCGATCAGCGCCGCCTGGTCGGTGACGTCGAGCGGACGCAGCTCCACCCCGTCGCGCGCGAGGCGCCGCAGGGCCGCCTCGTCCCGGTCCGCCACGGTGACGGCGTAGTCGCCGCTGCCCGCCAGCATCTCCGTGATCATCGCACCGATCTTGCCGCTGCCCAGCAGCAGAACGCGCCGCTTGCCCATGCCCGTCTCCTCCGTTCCCGATTTCCTATCGATAGGAATAGGCGCTGGCGGAGCCGGATCGAAGCGGGCAAACTGCCGAAATGTGACGGAACTTCCGGCGGAACGACGGCCTTCGATGGCGAATCGCAACCTCGACGACCTCGACCGCGCGCTGCTGGCGCTGCTGGAGACCAATGCGCGGGAGCCCACGGCCAGCCTGGCGCGCAAGCTGGGCGTGTCGCGCACGACGGTGCAGGACCGCATCCAGCGCCTGGAGCGCGACGGCGTGGTCGGCGGCTACACCGTGCGTCCGGGTTCCGGCCGGTTCGAAACCCGGATCACGGCCTATGTGATGATCGCCGCGAACCCGAAGCTGAACGCGCGCGTCGTCCACGCGCTGAAGGCGATGCCGGAGGTCAAGCGCCTGCACGCCGTCAGCGGCGCGCACGACCTGCTGGCCATGATCAGCGCCGAGGACACGAGGCGCATCGACGAGGTGCTGGACGCGATCGGCGGCATCCCCGGCATCGAGCGGACGATGAGCTCGATCGTGCTGTCGACCAAGCTGGAGCGGTGATCGGGCCGATCGCGGCCCGATCGCTTGGCGCCGGCGTCACGCGGACAGGCGGGCGGGAAGCCGCACGGGCGTCCGTTCGAGCGGACGCAGGCCGAACAGCGGCCTGAGCCAGCCGATCCGCCGCACGATCTCGTAGCCGCCGAAGCAGGCCGCGAGCGTCGCCGCGAGGATCACCGCCGCCTCGCCGAGCGCCGGCAGGC
>NZ_DASYHS010000219.1:0-5185 GCF_035998295.1 Arenibaculum sp.
CGGCGCCGCCTCGGTCGAGATGATGCCCTCGTTGATGCCGACGATGCCGTATTCCAGCGCCTCCGAGACGCGCCAGATCCGGCCGACGTCGCGGCTGTAGAAATACGCGGCCAGGCCGAACTCGGTGTCGTTGGCCATGCGGACCGCCTCCTCCTCGGTGTGGAAGCGGAACAGCGGGGCCACCGGGCCGAAGGTCTCCTCGCGCGCGACCTTCATGCGCGTGGTGACGTCGGCGAGGATCGTCGGCTCGAAGAAGCTGCCGCCGAGCGCGTGGCGCTTGCCGCCGACGACGACGCGCGCACCCTTGTCGACCGCGTCGCGGATGTGCTCCTCGACCTTCTCGACCGCGGCCATGTCGATCAGCGGGCCCTGCTGGGCGTTCTCGACCTCCAGGCCCGCCCCGACCTTGAGCGCGCCCACGGCCTCGGCCAGCTTGGCGGCGAAGGCGTCGTAGACGCCGTCCTGGACCAGGATGCGGTTCGCGCAGACGCAGGTCTGCCCGGTGTTGCGGTACTTCGACGCCAGCGCGCCCTTGACCGCCTCGTCCAGGTCGGCGTCGTCGAACACGATGAACGGCGCGTTGCCGCCCAGCTCCATCGACGTCTTCTTCACGGTGCCGGCGCACTGGGCCATCAGGTGCTTGCCGATCTCGGTCGAGCCGGTGAAGGTCAGCTTGCGCACCGTGGGATTGCCGGTCATCTCGCCGCCGATCGCGCGGGCCGAGCCGGTGACGACCGACAGCACGCCCGCCGGCACGCCCGCGCGCTCGGCCAGCACCGCCATCGCGAAGGCGGAATACGGGGTCGCGGTCGCGGGCTTGATCACCATCGGGCAGCCGGCGGCCAGCGCCGGCCCGGCCTTGCGCGTGATCATGGCGGAGGGGAAGTTCCAGGGCGTGATCGCCGCGCAGACGCCGACCGGCTCCTTCAGGACGACGATCCGGCGCCCGGGCAGGTGCTGCGGGATCGTGTCGCCGTAGATGCGCTTGCCTTCCTCGGCGAACCACTCGATGAACGAGGCGGCGTAGGCGATCTCGCCCCGCGCCTCGGCGAGCGGCTTGCCCTGCTCGGCCGTGAGGATGCGCGCGAGGTCCTCCTGGTTGGCCATCATCAGCTCGTACCAGGTGCGCAGCACCTTCGCGCGCTCCTTCGCGATCAGCGCGCGCCACGCCGGCCAGGCGCGGTTCGCCGCCTCGATGGCGCGGCGCGTCTCCTCCGCCCCCATCTCGGGCACCGTGCCGAGCACGGAGCCGTCGGCGGGGTTCGTCACCTCGATCGTGCGGCCGCTGTCGGCGCCGATCCACTCGCCGTTCACAAAGCCCCGGTCGCGCAGCAGCGAGGCGTCCTTCAGGCCGAGGCGCGCGGCCGTCTCTGCGATGTTGGGCATCGGTGGTCTCCCGTGATCCGTTCTTTGCGCCGGGTCGGGCCCGGCCGTTCGCCGCGCAGTTTAACGAAGCCCCGCCGGGGGCGCCAGCGCGCCCGGTTCGGGGCTGCCCCGCGCGCCGCGGTCACGTCCCCGCGCACCGCGGTCACGTTCCCGACGGCGCCTGTCCCGTCTTGGCCGCCTTCGCCGCCTTCCCGCGCTCGCGCAGCCGGGCCCCGCCGCCGTCCAGCACGCGCTGCCGGCCGCGCGCGATCGCGAGCGCGTCGTCCGGCACCTCCGCGGTCACGACGCTGCCGGCCGCGACGACGGCCCCGGCCCCGACCGACACCGGCGCCACCAGCGCCGTGTTGGAGCCGATGAAGGCGCCGGCGCCGATCTCGGTGCGGTGCTTCAGGTAGCCGTCGTAGTTGCAGGTGATGGTCCCGGCGCCGATGTTGGCGCGCTCGCCCACGGCCGCGTCGCCGATGTAGCTGAGATGGTTCGCCTTGGCGCCGCGGCCGAGCCGGGCGTTCTTGACCTCGACGAAGTTGCCGACATGGCAGTCCGGCCCGATTTCCGCCCCCGGGCGCAGCCGCGCGAACGGGCCGATCCGGGCACCCTCGGCGATGCGCACGCCCTCCAGGTGGCAGAACGCCAGGATCTCGACCCCGTCGGCGACCTCGACCCCCGGCCCGAAGAACACGTTCGGCCCGATCACGACGTCGCGGCCGAGGCGGGTGTCGGCGGCGAGCCACACCGTGCCGGGATCGACCAGCGTCGCCCCCTCCTCCATCGCGCGCCGGCGCAGCCGCTCCTGGAGCAGCCGCTCGACCTCGGCCAGCTCGACCCGCGAGTTGACGCCGACGACCTCGCCGGCCGGGCCCTCGACGACCCGGCAGGCATGGCCGAGCGAGCGGGCGACCGCGACCGCGTCGGTCAGGTAGAACTCGCCCTTGGCGTTGTCGCTGCCGATGCGGTCCAGCAGGTCCCACATCCGGGCGCCGTCGAAGGCCATCAGCCCGGCGTTGCACAGGCCGATCGCGCGCTGCTCCTCGCTCGCGTCCAGGAACTCGACGATCGCCTCCAGCCGCCCGGTGCCGTCGGTGACCAGCCTTCCATAGGCGCCGGGCTCGTCCGGGCGCATGCCCAGCACGACGACGGCCGGATCGTCGGCGGCCGCGCGGGCGTCGCGCAGGGCGCGCAGCGTCTCAGGGGTGACCAGCGGCGTGTCGCCGTAGAGCACGATCACGTCGCCCGCGAAGCCTTCCAGCGCGCCGCGCGCCGCCAGCACGGCGTCGGCGGTGCCGCGCTGCTCGGCCTGGACCGCGACCGGGTGCGGGGCGACCGCGTCGCGCACGGCGTCCATGCCGGGCCCGACGACGACGACGACGCGCTCGGGCGCCAGATCCCCGGCGGCGTCGAGGGCGTGGCGGACCATCGGCCGGCCGGCGACCTCGTGCAGCACCTTGGGCAGGCGCGACTTCATCCGGGTGCCCTTGCCGGCGGCGAGCACGATACAGGCGAGGGGGCGCTGGGCTTGGCTGGTCATGAAGCGGTCCATCGGGTTCGCGAGGTGGCGCGCAGGCCGATTTACTGCCACAGTCCGCACCCCGCCCCCAAGCCGAAAGGTGGGCGACCCCGATCGAGTCAGCCGCGAGCCGCCATGCCCCAGCCCCCCGTTACCCGCCCCGGGGCCGTCATCTTCGACCTCGACGGCACCCTGATCGACAGCGCCCCCGACATCGGCGCCGCCCTCAACCGCTTCCTCCTCCGCCACGGCCGCCCGCCCGTCACCGACGCGCAGGTCCGCACCATGATCGGGGACGGCGCCGGGAACCTGCTCCGCTACGCCTTCGCCGCGACGGGCGCGCCCCTGGAGCCGGGCGGCGAGGCCCGGCTGCTGCCGGACTTCCTCGACGACTACGAGGCCCAGCCCGCCGACCCGCGCACGCTCTATCCCGGCGTGCCGGAGACGCTGGAGGCGCTGGCCGCCGCGGGCATCGCGCTCGGCCTGTGCACGAACAAGCCCGAGCGCGTGACCCGCGTCGTGCTGGACCAGGTCGGCCTCGCCACCCGCTTCGCGGCGGTCGCCGGCGGCGACACGCTGGCGTTCCGCAAGCCCGACGGCCGCCACCTCGCCTGGGTGGCCGAACGGCTCGGCGCGGCACCCGGCACCTCGGTGATGGTCGGCGACAACGCCAACGACGTCGGCGCCGCGCGCGCCGCCGGCATGCCGGTGATCGCCGTCAGCTACGGCTATCCCCGCATGCCCGTCGCCGAGCTCGGCGCCGACCTCGTGATCGACCGCTTCGCCGACCTGCCCGGCGCGCTGGCCCGGCTGCGCTAGCCGGTGATCTCCCCAGAAATCTCCAGGGTCAGGTCGTCCGGCGACAGGGCCTGCAGGAAACTCCGCGCGTCGAACGCCGCGCCGGGCGGCTGGGCGCCGCGGCGCCGCACCTCGCCGTCGAGGATGCGCCGCAGCGCCTCGCAGGCCAGCGGCGCCGTGACGGCGTAGATGTCGCGCCCGCGCGCCGTGGCCCGGCGGATGTCGCCCTGCCTGCGGACCATCACGTCGACCACGAAGGTCTGCGCCGACCGTCCCGACCCGTCGGCGGCCTCGGGCGGCGGCGTCGCCCCGTCCCGGATGTCGCGCAGCGCCCGGTGGTTGAGATAGGTGTGAAGCTCGGTCACGCGCAGGTGCCGCGCGATCAGGACGACCTCCGAGAACGGAAGCTCGGTCATGTCCTGGCGCCCGAACGGCTCCGGGAAGCCCCATGAGACCTCGGGCGCCGGCTGGGGCAGCGGCGCCAGCCGCCCCTCGGCGACGACCATGCGCCGGGACGTGTTCCGCCTGCCGGTGATGCGCGTGCCCTCGGTCGGATGCCAGCTGTCCAGCGCGATCCCGACCCGGATCTCGTCGGCGGCATCCCAAGTCCCCATCGCCGCCGTGGCGAGGAGATCGGCAAGCCCGCCGTAGAACCCCATCGCCGGAACGAACACCAGCCCCGCCGCGCGCGCGGGCTCGTCGAACGTCTCCATCGTCGCCAGCGCGCTCGGCTGTTCGGCCGTCACGTCCAGATAGTGGATGCCCGCGCGCAGGGCGGCCGCGGCGACGGCGTCGGCCGTGTCCAGGAACGGGCCGGCGCAGTTCACGACCGCCGCCGTGCCGGCGAACGCACGGTCGAGCGATGCCGGGTCGTCGATCGAGGCGGTCCTGGTCGCCACGCCCTGCCCGCCGAACCCCGACGCTTCAAGCTTCGCGCCGTCCCGGGCCACCGCCACAGGCACGAACCCGCGCCGCCGCAGCTCCGCGACCACGAAGCGCCCCGTATGCCCCGTCGCCCCGAACACCGCGACGCGTTCCTCCCGCCCGATCGTCATGCTTCCTCACGCTACAGACCTGTTTGTTTCTCAGACGCTACGTACAGGTCGGTAGCGTGTCAAGCCCGTCCGTGCTACAGATCGGCCAGGAGGTTCGCGAATGCCCAGCAGCCGGACTACCGCCGACACGCGCCCCGCCGCGGAGGTGAGGGACCGGATCCTGGAGACGGCGTCAGCCCTCTTCTACCGCCAGGGCGTGCGCGCCGTCGGCGTCGACCTCGTGGTCGAGAAGGCGGGCGTGGCCAAGACGAGCCTCTACCGCCATTTCCGCACCAAGGACGACCTCGTAGCCGCCTTCCTTCAGCGCGAGGATGAGGATTTCTGGCGCTGCTGGGACCGTGTCGCGGGGCGCCATGCGGACGATCCCGCCGCCGAGTTGGACGCGCATCTCGACTGGATCGGCGAGCGCGTCGGCCGGCCGAACTACCGCGGGTGCCCGCAG
>NZ_DASYHS010000227.1:0-30918 GCF_035998295.1 Arenibaculum sp.
TCGCCGTGCCCATCGTCGGCCTGCTGCTCGTGCTCGCGCCCGCCCTGCTGCCGGAATACCGCGCTCCGCATGGCGGCAGGCTGGACCTTGCCAGCGTCGCCCTGTCGCTCGCCGCCATGTTGCCGGTGATCTACGGCATCAAGCAGATCGCCAAGAACGACGTCGTTCCCGGCGCAGTCGGCGCAATCGGGGTGGGGCTGGTCTTCGGCGCGCTGTTCGTGCGCCGGCAGCGGCGGCTGTGCGATCCGTTGCTGGACCTGAGCCTCTTCGCCGACAGGACCTTCAGCGTCGCGCTGACGGTGCTGCTCTTCGGCCTGGTGGCGGTCGGCGGCACCATGTTGCTCGTCACCCAGTACCTGCAACTGGTGGCCGGCTTCTCCCCGCTCGTGGCCGGCCTGTGGATGGGGCCGCCGGCGCTTGCCATGGTCGTGGCGGGCGTCGCAGCACCCATCCTCGCACGGCACATCCGACCCGGCTTCGTCGTGGCCGGCGCTCTCGGACTGTCCGTCGTGGGGTACGCGATGCTCGCGCGGCTGGGCATCGGCGCCACGGCCGTGGGCGTCGTCGTCACGGGCTTCTCGCTCTCCTATCTCGGGCTGGGCACCATCGCGGCACTCGGCACCGATCTCGTGGTCGGGTCGGCGCCGGCCGACAAGGCGGGATCCGCCTCGGCCATGTCCGAGACCGTGCAGGAGCTCGGCGCGTCTCTCGGCATCGCGGTGCTCGGGAGCCTTGCCACCGCCATCTATCGCCACGCCATGTTCGACCGTCTGCCGGGCTCCCTGTCCGAAGAGGCGCGCGAGGCGGTCGGCGACAGCCTGTGGGCGGCATCCTCGGTCTCGTCGCAACTGCCGGCCGGCGTCATCGAGGACGCCCGGATCGCGTTCACGGCAGGCTTCAACGGCGCGGCACTCTTCAGCGCCGCCGGCGTCACGATCCTGGCCGTCCTCGCCGCCGTGGCGCTGCGGCATGTCGGAACGGTCGGCAGTTCACCCGAGCCGGCAGCCGAGGCGTAACGGATGCGCCGTCGGAAATTGAGAGATGGGTCCTAAGGGAGTCACGCCAGCGTCAGATTGTCAGTAGGTTTTCGGAGGAGTCCAACGTTACGAGCGGTTATTCGCGGTCTCTGTTGAAAATTCTTCTATAGGTGGTACACCTGACATCGGTCGCGGCTCTCGGGATGCCTTTACCATGCAGGTTGTGTCATTTGGATGTCGAAACTACAAGCCGTTTAAGGGTGATGTCTCCGTTGAACTCCGTCCGCTGACGTTGGTTTTCGGAAAGAACAGTAGCGGCAAATCCGCCCTTATACGTCTAATGCGCCTATTGTTACGAGCAATGTCAGCCCGCTGCCGGGGCGGCTTTCCGCTTGAAGTGGACGAGCTATCTTTCGGAACTACATTTCGCGATCTTATTCATGGAAGATCTCCTCATGGCAGCGCGTCCTTTTCCCTGAAGCTCCAGGGAGACGAGGGCGTTTTTGATATGAACGCCAGTGTGCAGAACATCGACGAAACCATCGCCCCAACCGGGCTCCCAACGGAATATAGCGTCGTCTCCCGTTTTGAGCTGCGCGAGCCGTTTCCCTTGCGGCTGGATTGGATACCGGCTGCTGCGACGGCTCCAGAATACGAAGGCAAAGGTGTTGTGCCTTTCCGAGGGCTAATGCCATCCATTGGTATATCGTTGGAGGCTGAATGCGGCGGGAGGCTTCTTCAGAACTGGAGAGTCCTGATCCAAGAATATGAAGCAGAAATCGAGCACTTGGGGCCATTCCGGGCGCGTATTGATCGTGTTTACTCAATGGGCGCCAAAGTACCTCTTGGTTTCGACGGAAGCGGCGCTCCAATCCGCCTCGCGGTCGATGACCGATTAGCCGATGCGGTTTCTACTTGGTACGAAGCAAATCTCGACGGCTGGCGATTGATCATTAGTAAGCCAGCTTCGGCCTTTCAGTGCATCATCGCTAGAGGCAATTCCTGGGAAGTCAATCTCGCTGATGTTGGGCAGGGAATGCAGCAGGTTCTGCCTATCGTAGTCCAGCAATTGGGACACCAGCTCCATGGGGAAACTGGTTTTCTGGACATCATCGAACAACCAGAACTGCACCTACACACAGCGGCACAGGCTCCACTCGGCGAGCTTTTCCTGAACACGGCGAAACTCCGCCAAGGCCAAGCGATCGTTGAGACCCATTCGGAGAACTTGCTGCTGCGCATCCGGCGGCTGATCGCGGAAGGCGCTGACCCGGCGTTGGTTGCCCTCTATTGGGTGGACGAGCAAGAAGATGGTTGCAGCACCGTCCGGCGAATTCACATTGATCAGGATGGCAATCTCGACTGGTGGCGCGAGGGCGTATTCTCAGAAGGCTATGAGGAGGTGCGTGCAATTCGTCGCGCTGTCCGGGGGCGTACGCCTTCCGGGGAGGTCAGATAATGCGGGTTCGCTTCAAAGATTGCGCCTTATCGTCGGCAAAGCAATTCAGGCATCTCGATGCTATCATCGCGCGGGTTGAGGTGGGTGCTCATGAATGGGACATTGATGATCCCGACACAATCGAGCAAAGCGGTTGGCTCGCCGGTGCTCGCGAGTACTGCAAAGAGGTGTTTGAGAAAGCAACTAAAACGTCATCCTATCCGTCGAGCTCAGGGATCCATAAACGGCTTGTAATTGTAGCGGCTTTTCCAAAGGAAGGAGAAATGGATCCCGATAAAGCTTCTCGTTATCTATCAAAGCCATTGAGAATTATTGTCGAAAACAGATTCACGGACGGAGCTTTTCTGGATTGTATTTTGCGCCTCCTCGCCCCTGAGAAGCTAAGGAAATTACGTGTAGAGAACAACGTCCCCGATTTGATCGAGGTCGATGGCGCGGGAGGTTTGGGCGAAGTGCCCAAGCATGTTCGTTATCGCACCGAGGAGGCAGCGCAGGAAGGATTGCCGATCCGGATCGCTGTCTTCACCGATAGCGATAGTCGATACGCTGGCCATCAGGACTGCCAAGTGGCCGCGGTGGAGTCGGCCTGTCAAGATCATGGTGTACCTTGTCGTATCCTCAAGAAGCGGAGTATTGAAAACTATATTCCTGATGAGGCCTTGTTGGCTTGGGCCATCAGAAACGCCAGCCGTCAGCATATTGTGAGCGCACTGATCGAGATGCCAGACGGTATCCGCGATTATTTTCCGATCAAGAGAGGGCTGCCAGCGGTAAGTCCGAGCCCGGATGAAACGGCGTTCTATGCCCCGCTCCAGGAACCAAATCGCAGCACGCTGCGTAACGGCTTGGGTGACATCGCCATTGCCTGCTTTACGGATCATGTGTCATCCATCTCCGCCGAGGCGTTGCGACGGCGGGATCACGGCGGTGATCTGGACAATCTGGTTCAGATGATCGTAGACCAACTTTAGGAGAGGGCGATGGAACAAGAACCGGCGCACGCCGAGGTAAAGCCCGAGGTAGTTCTTTTTAGGGATCTTGTTCGTCACGTTGTTGAGGGGCGCGTGCGAATTCCAAGATTTCAGCGTCCTTTCGTTTGGCGACGCGATCAAATGATCGACCTGCTAGACAGCATTCGACGCCAATATCCTATTGGCAGCCTGCTCATCTGGGAAACGGATACTCCACGCAACACCCTGGATTGGGTTGGGCCAGTGCGGATTTCTCCCCCACCATCGGGGGCTGTTTCTCTTGTTCTTGACGGCCAGCAACGTTTATCAACGCTGGTGGGGGTCCTCAGAAAGCCGGTGGGGCATGAAGAGCAGCGGCCTAGCGAAGATGATCCGGGCCGTTGGAAGATTTTCTTTAACGCTAAAGATAACCGATTTGAACACCTAAAGCCAGATGAAAGCGTAGAGGCTTGGCACTTCCCTTTGGGCAGCTTGCTAAACACAGTATCTTTTATTAACGAATCAAGAAGGATTATGGACAGCGAGCACGAGGATGCTGAATTATTCGTGCAAAATTCTGAGCAGATGGCACAAAAATTTAGCAGTTATCTTGTGCCAGTCATCCGCATTAAAAACACTGAACTATCTCAAGCCATCGAAATTTTTGCTCGCCTGAACTCCAAGGGACAGTCCATGACAGCGGACCAGATGGTGTCCGCGCTAAGCTATGGGGAAAATCTTGATGGCACAACAACTTTCGATTTAGCTGAGGAGATTGGGGAACTTGTTGACCGGCTCGATGATTTTGGATTTAGGGGAGTTGATAGAGTTGTAGTTCTTCGCTGTTTCTTGGCGACGCTGAAGACCGATATTTACCGCACTGACTGGACGCGGCTGGCGGACGCAACGCAAAAAGAACTGCGTGACAAACTGCCCACGGTCATCGGATCCACAGGCGAGGCTCTGGAGCGCGCCGTTCGGTTCCTGCACGAACTAGGGGTGCGCAGTCACCGTTTGCTGCCGTATGCCATGCAACTCGTTGTACTGTGCGCGTTCTTCTTGGAGTGCCCGGCACCGACCGAGGAGCAGAGGCAGTTCCTAAAGCGATGGTTTTGGGTATCTTCGTTCACGGCGCGCTTTTCCTCTAGTAATCCTTCGCGCGACGGGTACCTTGTCGCCGAATTCCGGGATCGTGTGTCCCGCACGGCAAATCCCACGACATTGGATTACATGCGCCTCGACGTTCCAGCCGAACCGTTCCCTTCGACCTTCGACATGCGCAGCGCCCGTGCTCGCACGTTGCTGCTTGTTCTGTTGTCGCTCGCACCACGCGCCGCCAATGGCGAGGTGATCCCTGAACCCTGGCGACGCATCGCCGACCACGGCCCGAACGCCATTGGCTATCTGTTGGCGACTGTAAACGATAAAGAATTGAGATCTAGCCCCGCAAACCGCATTCTTCGAATTGACATGGCGCAACGCCGATCTCAGGCCAAAAATTGGCTAGAAACTCTTGCTGATGTTCCAGATGGCATCAGAAGCACAGTACTAAAAAGTCACGGAATATCAGTTGAGGCATTTCAGTCCCTTCTAGATGGTGATGGTGAGGAATTCCTTCGTCTCCGCCGCTCTTATCTGATTGATCTGGAGCGCCAATTTATGAGCAACCAAGGGGTCATTTTGCCGCGAGACCTGGAGCCAAAGCCTGCGGCAATCGATAACGACGAGGACTGATCCCGGCGCGCTCCAAGGGAGCATCCGGCAAGTATATTGTGGTTCGACGCCTCACCGCCGCCCGAACAGCCTCTCGATGTCGGACAGCTTCAGCTCGACATAGGTCGGCCGGCCGTGGTTGCACTGACCGCTGTGGGGCGTCGCCTCCATCTGGCGCAGCAGGGCGTTCATCTCGTCGGCGTTCATCGGCCGGCCGGCACGGACCGAGCCGTGGCAGGCCATGCTGGAGCATACCGCGTCCAGGCGCTCGCGCAGGGACAGCGCCTGGTCCATCTCGGCCAGTTCGTCGGCGAGGTCGCGCACGAGGTCGCGGACGTTCGCCTTGGGGCCGAGCAGGGCCGGCACCTCGCGCACGACGATGCAGCCGGGGCCGAACCCCTCCAGCACGAGGCCCAGCTCCGCCAGCTCCGCCGCGCGCGCGGCAAGCCGCTCGGCCGCCGGCTCGTCAAGCTCGACCACCTCGGGGATCAGCAGGCCCTGGCGCTTCACCCCGCCCTCGACGAAGGCCTGCTTCATGCGCTCGTAGACGAGGCGCTCATGGGCGGCGTGCTGGTCGACGATGACGATCCCGTCCGCGGTCTGGGCGACGACATAGGTGTTGTGGAGCTGGGCGCGCGCGGCGCCGAGCGGATGGCGCCCGGCCTCCTCGGCCGGCCGGTCGCCGGCGTCGTAGTAGCCGGTGCCGGTGCCGGCGCCGGGGCGGGCGGCCGGCGGGGCGAGGTCGTCGATCAGGGTGCGCCGGTCGGGCAACGGCGCCTGGAAGGCGGCGGCCGTCTCGGCCAGCCCGCGCGGCACCGAGGTCGAGGCCGGGAACGCGCCCCAGGCCGGCCGCATCGCCGGGGCCTGATGCGGCATGGGGGCCTGGCGCGGCGCGAAGGCGTCGAGGGTCGCGGCCGCCACGGTGTTGCTGGCGCGGTGGCCCGCCTGGCCCAGCGCGTGGCGCAGCGCGCCGACGATCAGCCCGCGCACGAGCTGGGCGTCGCGAAAGCGCACCTCCGCCTTGGCGGGGTGGACGTTGACGTCGACCTCGCGCGGGTCGATCTCCAGGAACAGCGCCAGCATCGGGTGGCGGTCGCGGGCCAGGAAATCGGCATAGGCGCCGCGCACGGCGCCGACCAGCAGCTTGTCGCGCACCGGGCGGCCGTTGACGAACAGGTACTGCTCGCGCGCGGTCGGGCGGTTCAGCGTCGGCAGGCCGATATGTCCCGAAAGCCGGACCCCCTCGCGCACGGCCTCGACCGGGACCGAGTTGTCGGCGAACTCGCGCCCCATCAGCCCACCCAGCCGGGCGAGCCTCGCATCCAGCAGCTCGCCCTGAGAGGCGCCGAGCCGCAGGCCCGACCGCGCGCCGTCGGTCAGGGAGAAGGCTATGCGGGGATGCGCCATGGCGAGGCGCTGGACCGCGTCCTGGACGTGGTCGAACTCGGTCCGCGCCTGCTTCAGGAACTTGAGCCGCGCCGGGGTCGCATAGAACAGGTCGCGCACCTCGACCCGCGTGCCCGGGGGATGGGCGGCCGGCTGGGGCGGATGCTTCGCCCCGCCTTCGACCGCGATCGCCCAGGCGGCATCGGCGCCGCGCGCCCGGCTGGTGATGGTGAGCCGGCTGACCGCGCCGATCGAGGGCAGCGCCTCGCCGCGAAAGCCCAGCGTCTGGATGTCGAGCAGGTCCTCGCCGGGGAGTTTGGAGGTCGCGTGGCGCTCGACCGCCAGCGCCAGCTCGTCCGGCGCCATGCCGCAGCCGTCGTCGGTGACCGCGATCAGCGTGCGCCCGCCGTCGCGCACGACCACGTCGATGCGGGTGGCGCCGGCGTCGATCGCGTTCTCGACCAGCTCCTTGACGGCGGCGGCCGGGCGCTCGACCACCTCGCCGGCGGCGATGCGGTTGACCAGGGTATCGGGCAGGCGGCGTATCGGCATGGCGCTGGAGCCCGTTGCGTTCCCTCCCTCTCCCGCCTCGCGGGAGAGGGGATTCATGGCGGCGCCGTTCGCACGGAACGGGAAACCGCCCTAGATGTAGCCCCGGCGGGCCGGAATGTCACCAGGGGATGGGGTCCGCCGCCTCATTCGGCGCCGTCCCGGACCACCACCTCCCGCCGGCTCTCGGGGTCTACCCACCAGGCGTCGAAGGCGATGCCGTAGGGCGGCAGGGGCTCGGGATGGCTGAGCTTGTCCCAATAGGCGACGCGGGTCACGCCGGCATGGAAATGCGGGATCACGTAGTGCCCCCACAGCAGCGCCCGGTCGAGCGCGCGGGTCGCCGCGACCAGGTCCTCGCGCGTTTCGGCCGCGATCACGTGCTCGACCAGCGCGTCCACCGCCTCGTTGCAGACGCCGGCGAAGTTCCGGCTGCCGGGCATCGCGGCGGACTCGCAGGTCCAGTAGCCGCGCTGCTCGTTGCCCGGGGAGAGCGACTGGCCCCAGACCATCGTGATCATGTCGAAGTCGAAGTTCTGGACGCGGTTGACGTATTGGGAGGAATCGACGACCCGGATCCCGGCCTCGATGCCGAGGCGGCGCAGATTGGCGACCACCGGCAGGGCGATGCGCTGCATGTTGGGATCGGCCAGCAGGATCTCGAACTCGAAGGGCGCGCCGGTTTCGCCCTGGACGCGCCGGCCGTCGCGCAGGACCCAGCCCGCCTCCTCGAGCAGCCGGTGGGCCTCCACGAGGTTCCGCCGCAGCCCGTGCTCGCCCTCGACGCCGGGGGGTTCGTAGTCGCGGGTGAACACCTCCTCGGGCAGCGCGCCGCGCAGCGGCTCCAGCAGCGCCAGCTCGGCCGGGCCCGGCGTCCCCTCCGACGCGAGCTCGGAGTTCTCGAAATAGCTGTCGGTGCGCTTGTAGGCGCCGTGGAACAGCACCCGGTTCGCCCATTCGAAGTCGAAGGCGTTGGCGAGCGCCTGGCGCACCTTCGGGTCGGAGAAGACCGGCCGCCTCGTGTTGAAGACGAAGCCCTGCATGCCCGACGGCGTCTCGTCCTCGATCTCCTCCAGGATCAGGTCGCCGCGCTCGCGGGCCGGGGCGCGGTAGGCGGTGGCCCAGTCCTTGGCGCTCGGCTCGATCCTGAAATCGACCAGCCCGGCCTTGAACGCCTGCAGCGCCACCGTCGGGTCCAGATAGTAGTCGTAGGTCAGGCTGCCGAAATTGTGGCGGCCGGCATTGACCGGCAGGTCGCGGCCCCAGTAGTCCTCGACCCGCTCATAGGTGATGGAGCGGCCGGGATCGACCCGGGCGATGCGGTACGGCCCGCCGCCGAGCGGCGGCTCCAGGGTCGTGCGCGAGAAGTCGCGGGACTGCCAGTAATGGGCGGGCAGGACCGGAAGCTGGCCCAGGATCAGCGGCAGCTCGCGGTTGTCGCCGGGTCGGAAGGAGAAGCGGACCGTGCGCTCGTCCAGCGCCTCGACCGTCTCCACGGCGGCGTAGTAGGCGCCATAGAAGGGATGGGTCTCGCGCAGGATGTCGAAGGAGAAGATCACGTCGTCGGCCGTGACCGGACGGCCGTCGTGGAAACGCGCCTCGGGCCGAAGGGCGAACTCGACCCAGGACCGGTCCTCGGGCACGCGGACGCTCTCGGCCAGCAGCGGGTACTGCGTGAACGCCTCGTCCTCCGGGGCCGCCATCAGCGTGTCGTAGATCATCCCCAGGCCGACCGCCGGCACGCCCCGGACCGTGAACGGGTTCAAGGTGTCGTAGCTGCCGACCGCCGAGAGCGTGACCGCCCCGCCCTTGGGGGCGTCGGGGTTGACGTAGTCGAAATGCTCGAAGCCGGGCCCGTATTTCGGCTCGCCATGCATCGCAAGCGCGTGCCTGGGCTCGACGTCCTGCCCGCCCTTCGGCTCGGCGTTCCGCTCGCCCTTCGGCTCGACGCTCTGCCCGCCGCCCGGCGCGTCCTGCCCGAAGGCGGAGGCCGACAAGGCCGGGGCCAGCGCCAGGGCCGCCAGCAGGGCCAGGACGCGAAGGGGCGAGGGTCGCCGCTGCTCGGTGGTCATGCGTCCTCCTGCGGGAAGCGACGGCCGCGGGCGCGGAGCCCGCCGCTTACATATCGGAATATTCAAGGGGCGCCGGAGAGACCATATGGGCCCGAGCCGCCGCGACCTCAAGTCGCGCGGCCCCGAGCCGCGGGGCGGCCCGCGCGCTTGACCGGCGGCGGCGGTCCCCCTAAGTTCCAGCCGTG
This sequence comes from Arenibaculum sp., assembly GCF_035998295.1. Taxonomy (NCBI): domain Bacteria; kingdom Pseudomonadati; phylum Pseudomonadota; class Alphaproteobacteria; order Rhodospirillales; family Azospirillaceae; genus Arenibaculum; species Arenibaculum sp. The sequence continues at coordinate 9,292 of NZ_DASYHS010000227.1, forward strand.
GTTCGGGGACCGTCCGCGCCGGCGGAGCCGGCTCGCCGTCCGGACCGCGCGGCCGGACCGCGCAGCGGACGGCGCGCCGCAGCGACGGCGCCGATCCGCCACGACGACGCAGATCCGCCACACGACCGCCCCCGCGCCCCTGGACCGTGCCCCATGACCCGCGACTACAAATCGACCGTCTTCCTGCCGCGCACCGATTTCCCCATGCGCGCCGGCCTGCCGGCCAAGGAGCCAGAGCTTCTGAAGCGGTGGGCGTCGCTGGACCTGTACCGGCGCCTGCGCGAACAGTCCGCGGGGCGGCCCAAATTCGTCCTCCATGACGGCCCGCCCTACGCGAACGGCAACATCCATGTCGGCCACGCCGTCAACAAGATCCTGAAGGACGTGATCAACCGCTCGCACCAGATGCTGGGCAAGGACGCGCCCTACGTCCCGGGCTGGGACTGCCACGGCCTGCCGATCGAGTGGAAGATCGAGGAGAAGTACCGGGCCGAGGGCAAGGACAAGGACGAGGTCCCGGTCGTGCAGTTCCGCGCGGAGTGCCGGGCCTTCGCCGACCGCTGGGTCAAGACGCAGACGGAGGAGTTCGCGCGGCTCGGCGTGCTGGGCGACTGGGCGCGGCCCTACACCACCATGACCTACGCCGCCGAGGCGCAGATCACCCGCGAGATCCACAAGTTCCTGATGAACGGCGGCCTGTACAAGGGCGACCGGCCGGTGCTGTGGTCCGTGGTCGAGAAGACCGCGCTCGCGGAGGCCGAGGTCGAGTACCACGACCACACCTCGACCACGGTCTGGGCGCGCTTCCCGGTCGCCTCCAGCGCGGCGCCGGCGATGGCAGGCGTCAATGTCGTGATCTGGACGACGACGCCCTGGACCCTGCCCGGCAACCGCGCCGTCGCCTATGGCGAGGACATCGAGTACGGCGTGTTCGAGGTGACGGCGACCGCCGAGGGCAGCCTCGCGCGCACGGGCGAGCGGCTGGCGGTCGCGACCGCGCTGTGGGAGCGGACGGCCAAGGACGCCGGGATCACGGACTGGCGCGTGCTGGCGGCCGTCAAGGGCGCCGACCTCGCCGGCACCGTCTGCGCGCATCCGCTGCGCGGCCAGGGCTACGACTTCGAGGTGCCGATGCTGCCGGCCGGCTTCGTCGAGGTCGAGACCGGGACCGGCTTCGTCCATATCGGCCCCGGCCACGGCGCCGACGACTTCGAGGTCGCGCGCCGGTTCGGGGTCGAGGTGCCGCGGACGGTGGACGCCGACGGCAGCTTCCTGCCCCACGTCCCGCTGTTCGCGGGCCGGCGCATCTTCACGCCGGAAGGCAAGCCCGGCGACGCCAACCCGGCGGTCGTCGAGGCGCTGCGGGACGCCGGCGGGCTGCTGATGCAGGGCCGGCTGCGCCACAGCTACCCGCATTCCTGGCGCTCCAAGGCCCCGCTGATCTTCCGCAACACGCCGCAGTGGTTCATCTCCATGGAGAGGAACGGCCTGCGCGACGTCGCGCTGAAGGCGATCGACGAGACCCGCTGGGTCCCGCCGCAGGGACGCAACCGCATCGCGTCCATGATCGAGAGCCGGCCCGACTGGTGCATCAGCCGCCAGCGCGCCTGGGGCGTGCCGATCGCCCTGTTCCTGCGCAAGTCCGACGGCGAGCCGCTGAGGGACCAGGCTGTGCTCGACCGCATCGCCGACGTCTTCGAGGCGGAGGGCTCGGACGCGTGGTTCGCCCGCGACCCGCAGGACTTCCTGGGCGACGCCTACCGGGCCGCGGACTTCGACCAGGTCTTCGACATCGTCGACGTGTGGTTCGAGTCCGGCTCGTCCCACGCCTTCGTGCTGGAGCAGCGCCCGGAGCTGGGCTCGCCGGCGACGCTCTACCTCGAGGGCTCGGACCAGCATCGCGGCTGGTTCCATTCCTCCCTGCTGGAGAGCTGCGGCACGCGCGGCCGCGCGCCCTACGACGTGGTGCTGACGCACGGCTTCGCGCTCGACGAGCAGGGGCGCAAGATGTCGAAGTCGCTCGGCAACGTCGTCGCGCCGCAGGACGTCGTGAACCAGTACGGCGCGGACATCCTGCGGCTGTGGGTCGTCGGCTCCGACTATTCGGAGGACCTGCGCGTCGGGCCGGAGATCCTGAAGCACAACGCCGACCTGTACCGCCGGCTGCGCAACACGCTGCGCTACCTGCTGGGCGCGCTGGCCGACTGGCGGGAGACCGAGCGGCTCGGCCATGCCGAGATGCCGGAGCTGGAGCGCTGGGTCCTGCACCGGCTGGCCGAGCTGGACCTGCACGTGCGCACCTGCATCGAGGCGTTCGACTTCCACGGCCTGTTCACGACGCTCCATAACTTCTGCGCGACCGAGCTGTCGGCGTTCTACTTCGACATCCGCAAGGACAGCCTGTACTGCGACCGTCCGGACGAGACGCGCCGGCGCGCGACCCGCACCGTGATGGACACCCTGTTCTCGTGCCTGACCGCCTGGCTCGCCCCGGTCGCGTGCTTCACCGCCGAGGAGGCGTGGCTGGCGCGCTACGGCGACGACGCGGACGCGCTGCCGAGCGTGCATCTGCGCACCTTCCCGGACGTGCCCCAGGCGTGGCGCGACGACACGCTCGCCGAGAAGTGGGAGACGGTGCGCAGGGTGCGCCGGGTCGTCACGGGCGCGCTGGAGCTGGAGCGCGCGAACAAGACGATCGGCTCCTCGCTGCAGGCGGCGCCGCGCGTCTTCGTGCCCGAGGCCGAGGCGACCGTGCTGGCCGGGGTCGACATGGCCGAGGTCGCGATCACCTCGGGCGTCGAGCTGGTCGCGGGCGCGGTCCCGGACGGGGCCTTCACCCTGCCCGACGTGCCCGGGGTCGGCGCCCTGTTCCAGCCGGCCGGGGGCGACAAGTGCGAGCGCTGCTGGCGGGTCCTGCCGGAGGTCGGCGAGGTGCCCGAGCATCCGGCGGTGTGCCGCCGCTGCGCCGACGCGGTCGACCACGTGGTCCAGGCCGCACAATGAGCGAGGCGCGGACGATGGAGGGGGCGCGGCCCCTGGTCCGCCTGGGACTGGGCGTGGCGCTCGCCTGGGTGGTGCTGGACCAGGCGGTGAAGTGGTGGATCCTCGAGGTGGTGATGCAGCCGCCTCGGGTGATCGAGGTGACGTCCTACTTCAACCTGGTCATGGCCTGGAACCGGGGCGTCAGCTTCAGCCTGTTCGCCAACGAGGCGGCGATCATGCCCTATGCGCTTTCGGCGCTGGCGGCGGTGATCGTCCTGTTCCTGCTGAACTGGCTGAGGCGCGCCGACCGGGCCTTCACGGCGATCTGCCTCGGGCTGGTGATCGGCGGGGCGATCGGGAACGTGATCGACCGGCTGCGCTTCGGCGCGGTTGCGGACTTCCTGGACTTCCACGCGATGGGCTATCACTATCCGGCGTTCAACGTTGCCGACATGGGCATCAGCGTCGGCGTCGTCCTGCTGCTGCTGGACGGGCTGTTCAGCCGGCGCGGTGCGTGACGGCAACGGGATCGGACGCCCTTCGGACCTCTTCGGAACCTGGTAACGGCACATGCGCGCGCTCGGCATCCTCTCCACACTTCCCGGCCGCACCGCCATCCTGGCGCTCGGCCTCGCAGCGCTCTCGGGATGCAGCGGGCTGCGCGAGACCCTCGGGCTCGACCGCAACCCGCCGGACGAGTTCCAGGTCGTCTCGCGCGCCCCTCTGGAAGTGCCGGCGCAGTTCGAGCTGCCGCCGCCCAATCCCGGCGCCCCGCGCCCGCAGGAGATGACGCCGACCCGCGCCGCGGCCTCCACCCTGTTCGGCGGCGCCGCCGGCCAGGCGGCCGGCGACACCGAGGGCGAGCGCACGCTGCTGGCGCAGGCGGGCGCCGACGCCGCGGTCCCGAACATCCGGGCCATCGTCAACCGCGAATCGGTCGAGGTGGCCGAGGCGCGGGAAAGCTTCCTCGACAGCCTGCTGTTCTGGCAGGACCCCGAGCCGCCGGGAACCGTCGTCGATCCCCGGGGCGAGGCCCGGCGCCTGCGCGAGAACTCGGCGCTCGGCCGGCCGGTCACCGAGGGCGAGACGCCGATCATCGTGCGCAAGCGCCGCGCCCCGCTGGAAGGGCTGACCGACTTCCTCAGCTTCTGAGTCCCCGCAAGGCGGCCCGCAGGCCGACGCGCGGGGCCGTCTCATGCGGGGTTGTCGGCGCATGGGCCAGGGGCCAGTTAGTGGGCGCATTCCGCATCAGGAGGTGTCCCGACCGTGTCCCTGCCGCAGCTATTCCCGGCCCGCCGGCTGGCCGCGCCGCTTCTAGCGGCCGCCCTGCTGGCCGCGCCCGCCGCGGCCGCATGGGCGCAAGCCCCGGCCGAGCCCCGGACCGACGAGCCGGCCGCCCAGGCCGGGACCGAGGCCCAGGCCGAAACCGAGGCTGCCCCCCCGACTGAAGCTCCGGAAGCGGATGAGGCGCGCAGCGGCGTCTTCTTCCCCGAGACCTTCACGCTGTCCAACGGCATGCAGGTGGTCGTCGTGACCAACCGGCGCATGCCGGTCGTCACCCACATGGTGTGGTACAAGGTCGGCGCCGCCGACGAGGCGGTCGGCGACAGCGGCATCGCGCATTTCCTCGAGCACCTGATGTTCAAGGGGACGGACACCGTGCCCGCGGGCGATTTCAGCGAAGTCGTCGCGCGGCACGGCGGCAACGACAACGCCTTCACCTCCTGGGACTACACGGGATACTTCCAGAACGTCGCCCGCGACCGGCTGGAGATGGTGATGGAGATGGAGGCCGACCGCATGGCCAATCTCCGCCTCACCGACGAGGAGGTGCTGCCCGAGCGCGCCGTCGTGATCGAGGAGCGCCGCCAGCGGACCGACAACGAGCCGGGCAGCCGGCTGGCGGAGCAGGCGAACGCCAGCCTGTTCGTCCACCACCCCTACGGCCGCCCGATCATCGGCTGGGAGAGCGAGCTGTTCGAGATGACCCGGGAGGACGCCGAGGCGTTCTACGAGACCTGGTACGCGCCCAACAACGCCGTGCTGGTCGTCGCCGGCGACATCGACGCGCAGGAGCTGCGCCCGCTGGCCGAACGCACCTACGGCCAGATCGAGCCGCGCCCGGTGCCGCCGCGCGTCCGGGTCTCCGAGCCGCCGCTGGAAGCCGAGCGGCGCGTGATCCTGCGCGACCCCGAGGTGCGCCAGCCCGCCTATCGCCGCCTGTTCAAGGCCCCGTCCTACAATGCCGGCGAGACGCGGCACGCCTATCCGCTGCAGGTGCTGAGCGAAATCCTGGGCGGCGGCACGACGAGCCGGCTCTACCGCGAGTTGGTGGCCGAGAAGCGGCTGGCGACCGGCGCCGGCACCGGCTATTCGGGGACCGCGCTCGACCTGGGGGTGTTCGGCATCTACCTGAACCCGACCCCCGGCACCGGGATCGAGGAGCTGGAAGCCGCGATGGAGGACGTCGTCGCGCGCCTACTGGCCGACGGCGTCACCGCCGAGGAGGTCGAGACCGCGAAGCGGCGGCTGGAGCGCCAGGCCGTCTTCGCCCGCGACAGCCTGAGCGGCCCGGCCTACAGCTTCGGGACCGCGCTGACGACCGGCGGCACGGTCGAGGACGTCGAGGTCTGGCCGGAGCGCATCGCCGCCGTGACGGCCGAGCAGGTCAACGCCGCCGCGCGCGCGGTCCTGGGCCAGAGCGGCTTCGTCGTCGGCCTGCTGCTGCCGGCCGAAGAGGAGGCGGCCGCATCCGCCCCCGCCGCCACACCCGCCACACCCGCCCCGACCGCCGCCCCCGCGGCTTCGGCCCCGGCGCCCGGCCCCGAGGCCCCCATCCCGCACGGCGAAGAGGTGCTGCAGTGATCCCGAACCCGATGCGCCGCACGGTCTTCCTGCTGGTCCTGCCGCTGCTGCTCCTGTTCGCGGCGGTGCCGCGGGCCGACGCCGTCGACATCGAGCGGGTCGTCAGCCCGGGCGGCATCGAGGCGTGGCTGGTGCGCGACCCCAAGGTGCCGCTGCTGTCGATGGAGTTCTCCTTCGAGGGCGGCTCGGCCGCCGACCCCACCGGCAAGGAGGGGCTCGCCAACCTGCTCTCCTCGCTGCTCGACGAGGGGGCGGGCCCCTACGACAGCGAGGAGTTCCAGCGCCGCCTCAACGACAATACGATCTCGCTCGGCTTCGATGCGCGCGCCGACGCCTTCTTCGGCAGCCTCAAGACCCTGACCGAGACGCGCGACGAGGCGGTCGACCTGCTGCGCCTCGCCCTGACCGAGCCGCGCTTCGAGGACGAGGCGGTGGAACGCATGCGCTCGTCGGTGACGAGCAGCATCCGCCGCTCGCTCGGCGATCCCGACTACGTCGCGCGCAGGGCGTTCTACGATGCCGCCTATCCCGACCATCCCTACGGCCGCCCCACCCTCGGCACGCTGGACACCGTGCCGGCGATCGGGGCGGGGGACCTGCGGGAGTTCGTCGACCGGCGCTTCGCCAAGGACAACCTGACCGTCGGCGTCTCGGGCGACATCACGGCCGAGGAGCTCGGCCCCCTGCTCGACCGCGTCTTCGGCGCCCTGCCCGAGCACGCGGAGCCGCTGAAGGTCGAGGACCGGCCGCCAGAGACCGGCGGGCGGACCCTGGTCGCCGAACGGCCGATCGCCCAGAGCATCATCCTGATGGGGCAGCCGGGCGTGAAGCGGAACGATCCGGACTGGTTCCCGGCGCTGGTGATGAACTACGTGCTGGGCGGGGGCGGCTTCGGCTCGCGCCTGATGGAGGAGATCCGCGAGGAGCGCGGCCTGACCTACGGCGTCTACAGCTACCTCGTGCCGTTCCGCGACACGGCGCTGGTGATGGCCGGCGGGTCGACCGCCAACGCCAACGCCGGCCAGATGGTCGAGCTGATGAAGGAGGAGTGGCGCCGCATGCGCGAGGAAGGCCTGAGCGAGGCCGAGCTGGCCGACGCCAAGACCTACCTGACCGGTTCCTTCCCGCTGCAGTTCACCTCGACCGACGCGATCGCGGGCATCTTGCTGCAGGTGCAGCGCGACGATCTCGGGATCGACTACCTGGACCGCCGCAACGCCCTGATCGAGGCGGTGACGCTGGAGCAGGTGAACGCGCTCGCCCGGCGGCTGCTGGCGCCGGACGCGCTGATGACGGTCGTCGTCGGCCGGCCGGAGGGCCTGGGGCAGGCGGAGACCCTCGATCGGCGTAGCTGATCGGGACGGCCCCCGACCGGGTGGCGGGCTCCGGGGGAGCGGGTCGACCGCCGCCCGGCGCCCGTGCCATCCTGGCGCCCGCCCCCTGCGATTACCGAGATCAAGGAGAAGCCCCGATGCCCGCCCTGACCCAGTCGCCCGCGTGGCAGGCCCTCGCGACGCATCAGGCCGAAATGGCGGGGCGGCACATGCGCGACCTGTTCGCGGGCGAGCCGGACCGGTTCCGGCAGTTCTCGGTCGGCCTCGACGGGTTCCTGCTGGACTACTCCAAGAACCGCATCACCCCGCGCACGCTGTCGCTGCTGGCCGGGCTCGCGCGCCAGCAGCGGCTGGAGGAGTGGCGCGACCGCATGTTCGCCGGCGAGCGGATCAACGTCACCGAGGACCGGGCGGTGCTGCACGTGGCGCTGCGCAACCGGTCGGGCCGGCCCATGACGGTCGACGGGCGCGACGTGATGCCCGACGTGAACGCCGTGCTCGCCCATATGCGCCGCTTCGTCGAGGCGGTGCGGTCGGGGGCGTGGAGCGGGCACACGGGGCAGCGCATCCGCTCGGTGGTCAATATCGGCATCGGCGGCTCGGACCTCGGCCCGGCGATGGCGGTGCAGGCGCTGCAGCCCTTCGCGCATCCCGGGATCGAGATGCATTTCGTGTCCAACGTCGACGGCACCCACATCGCGGAGGCCCTGAATCGCTGCGATCCCGAGACGACGCTGTTCGTCGTCGCCTCCAAGACCTTCACGACCCAGGAGACGCTGGCCAACGCGCGCACCGCGCGCGACTGGCTGGTCGGCCGGCTCGGCGACGAGGACGCGGTCGCCCGCCATTTCGTCGCCGTCTCGACCAACGGGAAGGAGGTGCGCGCGTTCGGGATCGACCCCGAGAACATGTTCGTGTTCTGGGACTGGGTCGGCGGGCGCTACAGCCTGTGGTCGGCGATCGGCCTGCCGATCGCGATCGCGGTCGGCATGGACGGGTTCGAGGAGATGCTGGCCGGCGGCCACGACATGGACGAGCATTTCCGGACCGCGCCGCTGGAGGCCAACATGCCGGCGATCCTCGGCCTGCTCGGCGTCTGGTACGCCAATTTCTGGGACGCGGCCGCGCATGCGGTGCTGCCCTACGACCAGTACCTCCAGCGCCTGCCGGCATATCTCCAGCAGGCCGACATGGAGAGCAACGGCAAGTCCGTCGACCGCGAGGGCATGAGGGTCGACTACCAGACCGGCCCGATCGTCTTCGGCGAGCCGGGCACCAACGGCCAGCACGCGTTCTACCAGCTGATCCACCAGGGCACGCGGCTGATCCCGTGCGACTTCCTGGCCCCGGTCGAGAGCCTGAACCCCGTCGGCGGGCACCACGCGATCCTGCTGTCGAACTACCTGGCCCAGCCCGAGGCGCTGATGCGCGGCCGGACCGAGGACGAGGTGCGCGCCGAGATGGCCCGGGCGGGGGTGCAGGACGCCGCGATCGACGCCGTCGCCCCGCACCGCGCGTTCGAGGGGAACCGCCCCACCAACACGATCCTGTTCCGCAAGCTCGACCCGCGCACGCTCGGCCGCCTGATCGCACTGTACGAGCATAAGATCTTCGTCCAGGGGATCGTCTGGAACATCAACTCCTTCGACCAGTGGGGGGTCGAGCTGGGCAAGCAGCTGGCCCGCGCGATCCTGCCCGAGCTGGCCGCCGGCGGGCCGCCGGAAGGGCACGACGCCTCGACCGCGGCGCTGATCGAGGCGTGCAGGGCCGGGACCGGGAGCTGAGCCCCGGGAACTAAGCCCGGGACGGGGAAGCGGCGGCCGGCCGTCCAGGACACCCACCCAGACGGACGACCGGGCCGCCGCCTCCCCTAACCCCCCTCCAAGGGCCGGAAGAGGGGGGTATCGTGTGCCCTGCCGCCGGGCCGGCGCCAGGGGGCGAGGCGGCGCTCGGTCCGGGCGAGGCAACCGTCGACCAGCAGCGACGCGCCGGCCAGCACGGCGACCGCGGCGCAGGCACCGGCCGCGTCCCAGGCCTGGGTGGAGCGCAGGACCAGGCTGCCGAGCCCGGCCTGGGCGCCCAGGAACTCGCAGATCAGCGCGCCGGCCGTGGCCCGCCGGACCGCCGGCCGCAAGGTGGCGAGCAGGCGGTCCTCGGCGACCGGCACCAGCAGGTGGCGCAGCAGCGCGAAGCGGCCGGCGCCGAGCATGCGCGCGTTGGCGAGCGTCGCCGGATCGAGGCCGAGCAGCGAGCGCCGGACCTCGACCAGGCTCGCCAGCCCCACGAACAGGGCCGCGAGCCCTACCGCCGAGCCGACGCCCGGCCCCAGCCACGAGACGAGCAGGGGCGCGGCCGCCAGCGGCGCGATCGCGGCGACGGTGTCCGCCTCGTCCAGGAGGCCGGCCGCCAGCCGCGGGACCAGCGACAGGGCCAGCCCGGCGAGGCCGCCGAACAGGCCGCCGAAGGAATAGCCCATCAGCACCTCGAACGCGGTGACTGCCAGGTCGCGGTACGGCTCGGGTTCGCCCGCCCATTGCGCCAGCCGCAGCGCCACGGCGGAGGGCGGCGGCAGCAGGACGGGGTCCACGGCGCCGGCCGCGACCACCGCTTCCCAGGCCGCCAGCACCATCCCCGCCAGCAGCAGGTGGGCGAGGCGGCGCGTCCATCGGCCCGCGTCAGGCATCGGCCTTCTCCAGTTCCAAGCGCAGCCAGTCCCCGACCTCGCGCACGGTCCGGGCGAACTCGGGAGCCAGCCTGACCTCCGCGACGTCGCGGGGCCGCGGCAGCGACACCGCGATGTCGGCGACGATGCGGCTGCCGGGGCCGGCCGCCATGACCAGGACGCGGTCGGCGAGCGCCACCGCCTGCTGGACGTCCCGCGTCGCCAGCACGACGGTCCTCGGCCGCTCGTTCCACAGCCTCAGGAGCTGCGCCTCCAGGGCCAGGCGCGCGTTGGGCTCGATCGTGGCGAAGGGGTCGTCGGCGAGAAGGACGCGCGGCGACGGGGCCAGCACCTGGGCGAGGTGGACCCTGCGGCGCTGCGGCTGCGACAGCTCGCCCGGATGGCGCAAGGCGACGCCGGCAAGGCCGAGGCGGGCGAGCCAGACATTGGCCTGGGCCCGCGCCCGGTCGAGGTCCTGGCCGCGGAAAACCAGCCCGGCCGCGACGTTGTCGAGGGCGGTCTTCCACTCGAACAGGACGTCGCCCTGGAACAGGAGGCCGAACTCGGCGTGGCGGCCGGGATCGGAGCGGCCGAACCGCTCGACGATGCCGGCGGCGGGAGCGGCCAGTCCGGCCGCCGCCGCGAGCAGGGCGCTCTTGCCGCAGCCCGACGGCCCGACCAGCGCGACGAACTCGCCGTCCGCGATCGTGAAGGAGACGTCGCGCACCGCCAGCCCGCGCGCGTCGCAGACGCCGACCCCGGCCATGCGCAGGACGACGTCGCGCTCGCCGCGCCCCGCCGGGGCCGGCCGCCCGGGCGGCCGCGCGAAGGGAAGGAGCCCCGCCATGCCGCTCATTCCCCGGTCCCCCCGCGCCGCGTCACGACACGGCCTCCGGGACGCGGTGGAGCACGTCCCAGGGGACGTAGACCCGCCCGTCCAGCAGGCGCCGCGCGGTGCGCAGCAGGGAGGCCCGGCGGACCGTCACGCCGCCGCCGAACGGCTCGGCCGCGATCTCCACCTGGATGCTCCCGGTCGGGTGCTCGACCGTCACCACCCGCGAGCCGGGCTGCGCGTCGGCGCAGACGCCGTTGGGGAGCGTTCCCGGCAGCACGCAGGCGGTCGCCAGGCACACCGCCCCGGTCGCGGCATAGGCCCGGTGGCAGGCATGGGGCATGAAGTAGCGGGACGCGACGGTGCCCCCCAGCCGCGGCGGCGCCACCAGCGCGGGCTTGGGGATGACCTTGCCCGACACGTCGCCCAGTCCCATCAGGGCGCCGGCCTCGCGCCGGACGGCCTCCAGGCGGGCCAGGAACGCCGTGTCGGCGTCGAGCTCGGCCGGCGTCTCGTGGCCGCGCTTGCCGAGGTCGGCGGCGTCGATGAAGACCATGGGGATCGCCATGTCCACGCAGCTCACCCGCACGCCGGCCACGAGGTCGATGGGGTTCCCGGTCGGCAGCAGGCTGCCGGTCTTCGAGCCGGCGGCGTCGAGGAAGCCGAGCCGCACCGGAGCCGCCGTGCCGGGGACGCCGTCGATGCTCGTCCCTCCCTCGTAGGTGACGACCCCGCCGGGCGTCTGGACCACCGCCTCCACGAGCTTGCCGGTGTTGACGTTGTGGATCAGGACGCTGGTCTCCGGGCTGTCCGCGGGCACCAGGCCCGTCTCGATCGCGAAGGGGCCGACGGCCGCGAGCATGTTGCCGCAATTGGCCTCGGTGTCGACGAGGCGGCTGCGCACCGACACCTGGGCGAACAGGTAGTCGACGTCCGCGTCCGCGCGCCGGGACGGCCCGACGATGCCGACCTTGCTGGTCAGCGGGTGGCCGCCGCCGATGCCGTCGACCTGGAGCTCGTGGCCGGCACCCATGATCGCCATCAGGGTCTCGTCCCGCAGGCGCGGATCGACCGGCAGGTCGTCCGCCAGCAGGAGCGGCCCGCGGGACGTCCCGCCGCGCATCAGCACGCAAGGGATCGGAACCATCATGCCGGCCCCCCGGTTCCCGTTGCGGCGAAGACACAACCTTGAGTGATCTTTGCCATTACCTTTGCCGCGCACCAGACGTGACACGCGGCTAGGTTGCCCGCCGTTCGTAAATAGGTACAATGCAAAGAAACTCAAAATTGATGCGAATCGTGCATGAATGTGGATCTGGACGGCTTTCGGGCCTTCGTCGCCGTTGCGGAACTGGGTAGCTTCCATGATGCAGCGAATGCGTTGAATATTTCCCAACCGGCGCTGAGCCGGCGGGTGCAGAAGCTGGAGGAGGCGCTGGGTGCCGCGCTGTTCGACCGCACCACCCGGCGCGTCCACCTGACGACGGTCGGCCGGGACTTCCTGCCCAAGGCGCGGCGGCTGCTGGACGAGCTGGAGTCGTCCCTGCTCGGCATCCGCGAGCTCGCTGAGCGGCGCTCGGGCCAGGTGACGATCGCCTGCATCCCGACCGCCACGTACTATTTCCTGCCCACCGTGATCCGCGCCTACAATGCCCAGTACCCCCGCATCCGCATCCGCATCCTCGACCTGACCGGCAACGAGGTGCTGGAGCGGGTGATCAGCGGCGAGGCGGATTTCGGCCTCAGCATGCTGGGCAGCCAGGACGCGGAGCTGGAGTTCGAGGCGCTGCTCGACGACCCCTTCGTGCTGGCCTGCCGGCACGACCACGCGTTCGCCGCCAGGGAGGCGGTGTCGTGGCGCGAGCTGGCGGGGCATCCCTTCATCACGGTCGGACGCCAGAGCGGCAACCGCCTCCTGCTCGACAACGGGCTCGCCGGCTGCGAGTGGCGCCCGCGCTGGTTCTACGAGGTGCAGCACCTCGCGACCTCGCTCGGGCTGGTGGAGGCCGGGCTCGGCGTCGCGGCGGTGCCGAAGCTGGCGATGCCCGGCGAGAACCATCCGATCCTGACCAGCCGGCCGCTGCTGGACCCCCTGATCCGGCGCACGATCGGCGTGATCCGCCGGCGCGCCACGACGCTGTCGCCGGCCGCCGACGTGTTCCATTCGATGCTGCTGGAGGCCTGGAGCCATCTCGCCGGGGGTGCCGCTTAACCGATCGCTAACGGTGCGTCTGGCTAGATCCAGGGGAACCACGGCGATCAAGGAGCTGCGCCCTGCCCCCCTCCCGAGAGGCGAAACCACTGACGCGGCTGAACCAGGCCCAGCTCGACGCCGCAGTCAAGCGGCACGAGATGTTCCGCAACGCGCGGATGGGCGGGGCGCGCGCGACCCTGTCCTTCTGCGACCTGTCGGGGCTGAACCTGTCCGGGCGCGACCTCGCGCATGCGGACTTCGTCGGCTCCTCGCTGCGCGGGGCCAACCTCACGGGGACGCGGCTCGACTGCGCGGCGATGTTCGCGTGCGACCTGCGCCAGGCGAACATGGAGAACGCGAGCCTGATCAAGACCGACCTGCGCGGCGCCTGCCTGCGCGGCGCGGTGCTGATCGGGGCGAACCTGTTCGAGAGCGACCTGCGCGACGGCACGCTGGCCGAAACGGACCGCTCCGGCAATTTGCGGGTCGTCCACCTCGAGACGCAACCGGCGGAGGCGTCGGGCGCCGACCTGACCGGCGCCAACCTCACCAACGCCCGGCTGTCGGGCGCGGTGGCCATCCACACCGACTTCACGGACGCGATCATGCGCGGCGCCAAGCTGGTGCGCGCGACGATGCGGGGCGCCAACTTCACCGGCTCGAACCTCGAGGGCGCGGACCTGAGCGGCGCGGACCTGCGCGGCGCCTGCCTCAGGGGCGCGGTCCTCACCGGGGCCGCCATGACGATGACCGAGACGGCCGGCGCGGACATGGAGGACGCGCTGACCGACCGCCCGGCCGGCCGGACCATCGGCGAGCTGGGCAAGCCGCTGGAGCAGCTGCTGCGCGAGCACACGCTGTTCGTCGGCAGCGCCGGCGCGGAAGGGGCGCCGCTGGACCTGTCGGGCTTCGACCTGCGCGGCGGCCCGTCGCTGGCGCGCACCTGCCTGACGATGCTGAAGGCCAAGGGAACCGTCTTCTTCGGCCTCGACTTCAAGGGCGCGCAGCTTCAGGCCGGCCAGCTCGAAAGCGCCGACCTGAGGACGTGCCGCCTCGCCGAGGCGGACCTCAGGGGCGCCAACCTCAAATTCGCCAAGCTCAACAACGCCGACCTGCGCGGCGCGAACCTGAAGCCGCTCCAGCTCAACGAGAGCCGCACGCTGCGCACCGACCTGTCCGGCGCCCGGCTGCGCTATGCCGACCTGGACGGCGCCGACCTGCGCAACGCCAACCTCGCCGGCTCGGACCTGTCCTTCGCCAAGCTCGTGGGCGCCGACCTCAAGGGGGCGGACTTGAGCCAGGCGAAGCTGTTCAACGCCGTCTTCGAGCGCAAGCAGCTCGACGACTGCGCCGACCTGACGGGGGTCGCCGGCGTCCGGCTGTGAGGTTGCTCGTGTTCCTCGGACGCGGGCGGGGCGCGGTCGCGCCCCTGTTCGTGTTTCTCAGTTGCCGGCGCCGCTCCGCGCCCTGGCTTCGGGGTGCTAGCCGACCGGGCCGATGTCGGCGCCCAGGCCGTTCATCAGGGAAACGAAGCCCGGGAAGCTGGTGTCGATGAAGGCGCCGTCGTCGACCGCGACCGGCTCGGCGCAGACCATGCCGAGCACGAGGAAGCTCATCGCGATGCGATGGTCCATCGCGGTCGCCACCGTCGCGCCGCCGCGCGGCCGGCCGCCATGGACGACGAGGCTGTCGGCCCCCACCTCGACCGCGACGCCGCAGGCCTGCAGCCCGGCGGCGATCATCGCCAGCCGGTCGCTCTCCTTGACCCGCAGCTCCGCCAGCCCGTTCATCACCGTCGTCCCCTCGGCGCAGGCCGCGGCGACGGCGAGGATCGGGTACTCGTCGATCATCGAGGGCGCGCGCCCGGGCGGCACCGTCACGCCCTTCAGGCGGCCGGCCCGCACCCGCAGGTCGGCCACCGGCTCGCCGGCCTCGACGCGCTCGTTCTCGAAGCGGATGTCGGCCCCCATCTCGACCAGCGTCTCGTAGAGGCCGGTGCGGCGCGGGTTGGTGCCGACGCCGGTCAGCACGATCTCCGAGCCGTCGCGCAGGACGGCGGCCACGACCGGGAAGGCGGCCGAGCTCGGGTCCGCGGGCACGGCGACGGCGCGCCCCCTCAGCTCGACCTCGCCGGTCACCGACACGGCGAGCGCTCCGTCCTCCTGGCGCTCGGTCGTCACCTCGCCGCCGAAATGGCGCAGCATCAGCTCGGTGTGGTCGCGCGTCGGCTCGGCCTCGATCACGGTGGTGATGCCGGGGGTGTTGAGCCCGGCGAGCAGGACCGCCGACTTCACCTGGGCCGAGGCGACCGGCAGCCGGTAGGCGATCGGCACCGCCGAGGCGGTGCCGACCAGGGCGAGCGGCAGGCGCCCGCCCGAGCGGGTCACGAAGGTGGCGCCCATGCGCTCCAGCGGGCCGGTGACGCGCGCCATGGGCCGCTTGACGAGGCTGTCGTCGCCGGTGAAGACCGCGGTGACGGGATGGGTCGCGACGAGGCCCATCAGCAGGCGGGCCGCGGTGCCGCTGTTGCCCATGTCGAGGACGCGCGACGGCTCGGCGAGCCCGCCGACGCCGACGCCGCGCACGCGCCAGACGCCGTCCGCCCCCACCTCCACCCCGGCGCCGAGCGCCCGCATGGCGTCGGCCGTGCGCAGCACGTCCTCGCCGGTCAGCAACCCGCGGATCTCGGTCTCGCCGATGGCGACCGCGCCCAGCATCAAGGAGCGGTGGGAGATCGACTTGTCGCCGGGGACGCGGACGGTGCCGGAGAGCGCGCCGCCGGCGCGCGAGCGCAGCGGTCTCGGGGACGGGGAACCTTGCAAGGCGGGACCTCTCGGGCGGGGCATGCTGCGGACGGGGCCGCACTTCTAGCACAGAGCGCGCCGCGGGTCAGCAGGCGGCCGCCGGCCCGGGGACCGCATCCTTCCGGGCGTCACTTTGGTTTGACAAGAGGTCGGCGACGTGGCACACGAGCGCGCTTCGAGAGAATCGGGTCGACAGCACGGAGGTTAAGGCGTGGCCAAACCTGAATGGGGAACCAAACGCATCTGCCCCAACTGCGGTGCGCGCTACTACGACCTGCGCAAGGATCCCCCGGTGTGCCCCAGCTGCGGCACGGCCTTCGATCCGGAGGCCCTGCTGAAGTCGCGCCGCGCGCGGCCGGCACCCGTCGAGGAGGTGGTCCGCAAGGCCCCGGCCGCGGTCGAGGACGAAGAGACGCTCGACCGTGACGAGACGGAGACCGAAGACACCGACGAGGATGTCGAGGTCGAGGACATCGAGGAAGATGCCGAGGAACCCGTCCAGGAAGAGGACGAGGTCCTGATCGAGGACGCCTCCGAGCTGGGCGAGGAGGACGACATGGGCGACGTCGTCGACGTCGACAGCGACGAGGAGGAGCCCTGAGGCGAGGGGTCCGGCCGCCCCCTGCGGCCGAGCGGAATTTTCGGCGCGAGCCCGGATTTTTCACTTGCATCGCCGGGGCGGTTTGAGGATAGTCCGCCTCCACGACGCCGGGGCATCCCAGCCCCGACCCCGGGAAACCGGGGCGGCGCAAGAGTTTCGGGGCCATAGCTCAGCTGGGAGAGCGCTACAATGGCATTGTAGAGGTCACCGGTTCGATCCCGGTTGGCTCCACCAAAGAAAACGAGGGCTTGGCTGGAAACGGTCAGGCCCTTCGTCTTTTCAGGCAATCGCCCGGCAGTCACCGGGGCGGCATTTCCGGGCAGCGCGGCGCAACGAGCCGCAGGAATGAACCGTGCGCTGCCGACATGACCGAGGCGTGATTGAGTGTACACACGGCTGTCAGCCGTTGGCGACCTGATCTGCATCCCCTCAACGTACAGCACCGGCACCGAAGAGCCTCCGGACGGCTCCTTGATATATCTCTGCAAACACCGCATCTTGGCAGAGCGTTGTCGTATTCTGACATCGATAGAAGCACGGAGCCCACCGAGGGGACCATGCCGAAGCGGATGCTCAAAGAGCGGGTCGGAATGCGTATTGCCCGCAAGAAGGGCAATGTGTTCTTGCGTGAGGATTTCACCGATCTCGGCGGCTACGACCAGATCGGGCGTGCCCTCGGTGCACTCGTGCGCGAGGGACGGCTCATCAGGTTCGGTCATGGCGTCTACGCCAGGGCGCAGATCTCGCCCTTCGATGGGAAACCCGTCCCGACCGTTGGCGTGAAGCGGCTCGCCGAAGAAGCGTTGCGCCGGCTGAACGTCGAAACCGCCCCACCGCGCCTGGAACGGGACTACAACGCGGGCGCAACCACGCAGGTGCCGACCGGAAGGGTGATCGGGGTTCGCAAGCGGGTGCGCCGGCAACTCGGATACGGGGACGTGCGGGTGAGCCTTGAGCGCACCGCCTGATTCTCCGGACGGAGCGTACCTGGATCCGGCCCTGGTCGAGAGAACGGCAGGTGCGCTCGGCGTCGACGAAGCCTTCGTCGAGAAGGATTGGCACGTCGTACGCATCCTGCACGCCCTCGGTGAACTCACCTACGAAGACTGCAAGCTGGTCTTCGGCGGCGGTACGTCGCTCTCCAAGGCTTATGGGCTGATCAAGCGCTTTTCCGAAGACATCGATTTCCGCGCGACGCCGAGCACTACCGTCTGCACCCTGTCGGAGGGCAAACGCCGGAGCTTCCGGAAGGCCGTCGAACGTGCCATCGAGAGCATCGGCTATCACATCGACGAGGATCGGACGGAGCGCAGGAACGGGAACAGGATGTTCACGCTCTACGTCCCCTTCACCCCGTCCTTCTCTCATTCGACACTTCGGACGGATGTGAAGATGGAGGTGACGCTGGAGGGACCATGGCTGCCGGCGAAATCGGCACCGGTCGGCTCGTTCGTCGGCCGGTTCCAGGGAGCGCCCCCTGAGGTGGCCGCCATCACCTGCGTCGACCCGGTCGAAACCGCGGCCGATAAGCTTGCGGCCCTGTCCTGGCGCGTCTTCGAGCATCGGAACCTGCCGGATACCGCCACCCCTCCGGGCAAGGCCAGGGACCGGTCGCTGGTCCGTCACGTTCATGACCTGTGCGCTCTCGAACACTCTGTCGTCGATGACGAGCGCTTCAAACCGCTGCTGATCGATCTTTTCGACCGCGACGGCCAGCGCGGCAAGGACACCCGGGACGAGCGCCCGACAGACCCGAGCGAACTCGCAAAGCGGATGTGCGAAGTTCTTCTCGCCCCACCCTTCCCCGACGACTACCGCCAGTTTGTCAGGAACGTCGTGTACGGGCATCCAATACCGGACTACGAGAACGCGATCGACGCCCTTCGACGTCTGGCGACGTACCTCACGCAGCCCTGACGGACGCGCCACGCCGATCGACCCTTGTACCGCATGGCGACGCTGCCGTCCTAGCGGTTGTGGAGCACCCCAAACCCGACTTGGCGTCGGGAAAGACCTGAGCTGATATAGAAGAGAATGGATGATGGAGAGCGCCCCGCTACTTGGGCGCCGGAATGACCAGGAGCGGTTCGGACGGCACGGCCGCCGAGACCCATAAACAAGAATACTGCCTTCTTCTTCAATGCGTTCGTATGTCCGGAACGGTGCTTTCCCGCCCCCGCCCGGATGCGCGGAGTCGGTAGCGACCACTTGCCCGGGACCTCAGTACCGTTGCGGCCGAACGGGCGGAGCCTCGCGCACACAGGCGATGAAGCGATTCCCCCTGCTCCGGGTTGAAGTCGGTTGTGTCGCCGCCGAGAGCAGGAGAGGCCATGCCGCGCAGGATCAGCATCACCGTCTCGCCGGGAATGCGGGCCCGGATCGTCGATCATCTCCGGGACCATCCCGGCATCGCGAGCATCACGCTGCACGAGCGGGCGGCGGTGGGCTCCGGCGACGACGTGCTGGCGGTGGACCTGTCCACCAATGCCGCCCTGGGCATCGTCCGCGACCTGGACCGGATCGGGGCGCTGAAGGCCGGTTCGGTCACGATCAGCGAGCCGACCGTCGTGATCTCGGCCGATCAGGCGGGCCCCCTCGAGGAGGAGGGAAACGAGGCGGTCTGGGAGGAGATGGGGACCCTGCTGCGGCGGGAAACGAACGTCTCGCCCAACTACCTGCTGCTGATGTGCCTTTCGGGCGCGATAGCCTCGTTCGGGTTGGTCGCGGATACGCTCCACGTCGTGGTCGGCGCGATGCTGATAGCGCCGGGGTTCGGTCCCCTGCTGCGCATCGCCTACGGGGTCCTGTGGTTCCGCCGCGGCGTGTGGGCGGGGATCCGTTCGGCGGGCATCGGCTATGCGGTGCTGGCGGCCGGCGCGGCCCTCGGCATGTGGCTCGCGCTGTGGCTGCACCCGAGGACGCCCGCCGACCTGACCACGCTCCACTGGGTGGAGTACTGGTCGAAGGTCGATCCCGTGGGCGTGCTGACGGCGCTCGCCGCCGGCGCCGCCGGCGGCACGATCGTGTCCTCGCGCCTGACCGTCTTCGCGACGGGGGTGATGGTGGCGCTGGCCCTGGTGCCGAGCATGGCGATCGTGGGCATGGGATTCGGCATCGGCAATCCCGGGCTCGCCTCCGAGGCCCTGGCGCGGTGGATCGTCGAGGTTGCCTGCGTGCTGTCGGCGGGCGGCGCCGCGCTCGGCATCAAGAGGATGACGCTGCACCGCCGCAGGCGGAACGCGGCGGTGTGACGGGAACGTAGCGACCGTCCGGCGGTTGGCGTTGCGCCGGCGGCGGAGGCCGGCGGCCCCGAAGGAGGATCGATCATGCCCGACGGCAAAGTCCTGCTCGTCACCGGTGCGTCCAGCGGCATCGGCGCCGCGACGGCCCTGGCCGCCGCCGATGCCGGCTGGCGCCTGGCCCTGGTCGCCCGCTCCGCCGGCAAGCTGGAGGAGCTGGTCGAACGGATCGGCGAAGAGCGTGCCGGCGCCTTTGCCTGCGACGTCGCGGACCATCCCGGCCAGGAGCGCATGGTCGAGGAGGTCGTCCGGCGTTTCGGCCGCATCGACGCCGTCTTCGCCAATGCCGGCACCGGCGGCGAGCCCGGCGGGTTCTCCGGCGCCCCGCCGGAGAGCTGGCGGCGGATGGTCGACGTCAACATCCTGGGCGTCGCCTACACGCTGCGCGCGACGCTGGGGCACGTGAAGGCGGCCCGCGGCCACGTCCTGATCACCGGGTCGGTCGCCGGGCGGCGCGTGCTCGCGGGGTCCATGTACGCGGCGACCAAATGGGCCGTCCATGCCATCGGCTACGGCCTGCGCGAGGAGTTGCGGGGCAGCGGCGTCAGGGTCACCCTCATCGAGCCCGGCGTCGTGGACACGGCCTTCTTCGATACGCCCCCGGAGGCCGCCCTCCAGCCCGACGACGTCGCGCGCGCCGTGCTCTACGCCCTGACCCAGCCGCCCGGCGTCGACGTGCACGAACTGACCGTCCTTCCGACCCCGCCCGCCGCCTGACCCGGTTCCGGCTTGGCGGCCGCTCACAGCCTGACCATCCTCAGTCGGAGCGCGTTGGCGATCACGCTGACCGAGCTCAGCGCCATCGCCGCAGCCGCGACGACCGGCGACAGGGTCCAGCCGAAAACCGGGTAGAACACGCCCGCCGCGACCGGCACGCCGAGCGCGTTGTAGACGAAGGCCAGGAACAAGTTCTGGCGGATGTTGCGCATGGTGGCGCGGCTCAGCACCCGGGCCCGCGCGATGCCGGCCAGGTCGCCCTTGACCAGGGTCACGCCCGCGCTCTGCATCGCGATCTCGGTGCCGGTGCCCATGGCCACACCGATATCCGCCTCGGCCAGGGCGGGCGCGTCGTTGACGCCGTCGCCCGCCATCGCGACGACGCGGCCCTTCGCCTTCAAGTCCTTGACCACGCGGTGCTTGTCCTCGGGCAGGACCTCGGCCTCGACCTCGTCGATGCCGAGCTGGCGCGCGACCGCCTCGGCGGTGGTGCGGTTGTCGCCGGTCAGCATCACGATCCGCACGCCGTCGGCGCGCAAGGTCTCCAGCGCCTGCGGCGTGGTCGCCTTGACCGGGTCGGCGACCGCGATCACGCCGCCGGGCCGGCCGTCGACCGCGGCGAACAGCGCCGTCGCCCCGTCGCGCCGGAGCACGTCGGCACGCGTGCCCAGGTCCCCGAGACCGATGCCCTGGTCCTGCATCATCCGCGCGTTGCCGAGGAACACCGCGCGGCCGCCGACGGTGCCGCCGACCCCCTTGCCGGTCGCCGAGAAGAAATCGGCGACGTCGTGCAGGGCAAGGCCCCGCTCCCTCGCCGACGCGACGATGGCGGCGGCCAGCGGGTGCTCGCTGGAACGCTCCAGGCTCGCCGCGAGCGACAGGATGGCGGCCTCGTCGAAGCCGGGGGCGGGAACGACGGACGTGACCCGCGGCCTGCCCTCGGTCAGGGTGCCGGTCTTGTCCACGACCAGCGTGTCGACCTTCTCGAAGCGCTCCAGGGCCTCGGCGTTCCTGATCAGCACGCCCGCGGTCGCCCCCTTGCCGACGCCGACCATGATCGACATCGGCGTCGCCAGCCCGAGCGCGCAGGGGCACGCGATGATCAGCACCGACACGGCGGCGATCAGCCCATAGGCGAGGGCCGGCGTCGGCCCCCAGGCCGCCCAGGCGGCGAAGGCCAGGACCGCGACCGCGATGACGATCGGGACGAACCAGCCGGACACCACGTCGGCGAGGCGCTGGATCGGCGCCCGGCTGCGCTGGGCTTCGGCGACCATGGCCACGATGCGCGCGAGCATGGTGTCCGAGCCGACCTTCTCGGCCCGGATCACCAGCGC
>NZ_DASYHS010000248.1:0-2914 GCF_035998295.1 Arenibaculum sp.
TCCTTTGTTCAGCCATGGGTCCCTTCCTCACATCAGCTTGCGGACGGCCTTTACGGGGCGGCGGCGGTTGGTGATCACCTCGGAATTGATCCCGCCCCAGCTCAACTCTCCGTGCAGACGCTGGTATTCCATTTTCGGGCAACGGTCCATGACGACGCGCAGTCCCGCGGCCTCGGCGCGCGCGGCGGCCTCGTCGTTGCGGACCTGGAGCTGCATCCACACCACCTTGGCGCCGATGCGGATCGCCTCGTCCGTGATCGGCCCGGCGGCGGCGGAATTGCGGAAGATGTCGACCATGTCGACCGGGACCGGCACGTCCGGGAGGCTGGCATACACCGTCTCGCCCCGGACCTGTTGGCCGGCGAGCCCGGGATTGACGGGGATCACCCGGTAGCCCTTGGCCTGGAGGTACTTCATCACGAAGAAGCTCGGCCGCGTCTCGGTCGCCGACGCGCCGACCATCGCGATTGTCCCGACGCTCGAAAGAACGTCGCCAAGGTACTGATCGGTATAGGTTTTGTGGTCCACGTCGCTTCGCGCCTCGGTAACGTGACGGGTCTCGGATCGGAGCGGCCGGGTGCCGGCGGGAAGCGGCCCGCCCGTCGCCGCGGCCATCTTGCGCCGCTGGGGCCGGTGGTCGTCAAGCGGGGTGATGCCTTCTCGGCTCGCGCACGATCCGAGAATCCGCCAGCAATCCGAAGCTGCAACGAGTGGCGTTTCGGGAGCAACGGCCTTTCCGGGCCGGCTGCCTCAGCCCGAGCGGCGGGCGGTCATGCGGCAGCGCGCTTGGCCGCCTCGACCAGGTAGGCCGAGCGGGTCATGCCCCGAGCCTTGGCGGCGGCATCGATCTCCGCGAGATCGCGATCCGACATGGTGATGTTGACGCGCACGGTCTTCGCCGGCTCGGGCAGGGAAACCAGAAACGCCACGGCGTCCCGATGCGCCCGATCGGTCATCACGTCGTCGAGCGAACTGGGGATCGGGATCGGCTCGCCGTCCTCGATCAGGCCTTCGACATGGAAGGCCAGAGCTTCGGTAGCCAGCACCTTCGCCTCGTCGAGCGTGGCGCCCGCCGTGATGCATCCCGGAAAGTCGGGAAAGGACACTCCGTAGTCGCTGTCCGGCTCCTTGTGGATGAGAGCGATGTAATCCGCCATGGTTCCCTCCTTGGGATCTGCGGGCTACCGTAGAATGATGTCCGCCTGCTTCGCGATGCTGCGGAGCGTGCCGACCGGTATATCTTTCTTAGGATGCGGGACAGTTACACGGCCCGGTTTCGTCGGATGCTTGAACTGCACGTGGCTGCCTTTCTGGGCGACCTTGTACCAGCCGTCGGCCTCAATGGCCGTTATGACGTCTCGGCTATCCACGTGTGTATTCATGCGCACTGAAATGCATGAGTCAACAGGAATTGCACCCTGATACGCACTGGCTGCGGACCGTGGCAGAGGGCGATCGTCCCGATGGAGCGAGGATGCGGGTAAGGATCAACCTTACAACCTCTCCCTTACCAAGGGAGTGCTCCAGCCATCGAGCCGCAGCACCGCATCGCCTGAACCGCGACCTTCTGGAAGAGGCGGTCGCCGCAAATGCCTTTGTGCTTTAAAAAGCGTCCATATGAGGTTGATCTACGGGAACTTTCCCGTTGCGGCGAGCGGCTCCCGCGCGATCCTCAGCGCCCTTCCCAGGCCGGCGGGCGCTTGGCCAGGAAGGCGTCGATGCCTTCCTCGGCGTCGCGCGCCATCATGTTCTCGGTCATGACCCGGCTGGCGTAGTCGTAGGCCTGCTCAAGGTCGAGGTCGATCTGGCGGTGGAAGGCCTCCTTGCCGATCTTCAGCGTCAGCGGCGACTTGGACGCGATCTGCCGGGCCAGCGCCGTCACCTCGGCGTCGAGCCGGTCTTCCGGGACGACGCGGTTGACCAGGCCATGCGCCCGCGCGGTCGCGGCGTCGACCATGTCGCCGGTCAGCAGCATCTCCATCGCCTGCTTGCGGCCCACGGCGCGCGTCAGCGCGACCATGGGCGTCGAGCAGAACAGCCCGATATTGACGCCCGGCGTGGCGAAGCGCGCGCTCTCGGCCGCGACCGCGAGGTCGCAGGTCGCGACGAGCTGGCAGCCGGCGGCGGTCGCGATGCCGTGGACCCGGGCGATGACCGGCTGCGGCAGGCGGGTGATCGTCAGCATCAGCCGCGAGCACTGGCGGAACAGCGCCTCGTAGATGCCGTGGCCGGGATTGGCCCGCATCTCCTTCAGGTCGTGGCCGGCGCAAAACGCCGGCCCCGCGCCGGCGACGACGACGACCTTGACCGTGCGGTCCTCGGCGATCGCGTCGAGGGCGGCCTGGAACTCCATCATCAGGCCCGTGGACAGCGCGTTGCGCGCCGCCGGGCGGTTGAGCGTCAGCGTCGCGATCCCGTCGGCGTCCTCGCGCAGGAGGACCCGTTGCTCGGTCTGGGCGGCGGCGGTCATGGCACGCGGCCTCCTTCTCTGTCTCGTCTTCGGGGTTCCGCGGCCAGATTAGTCCGGGCGGCCCCGCGCTGCACGCATGTTGTCGCCGGTGTCGCGATCGGCAAGGATGGCGCCTTCGATGGCATGGAGGCGACCTTGGAGAAAGGCGATACGCAAGCGGCGATCGGCGTCGCGGAGCTGGAGGCGCTGATCCGCGACGGCGTGCCGCTGGTCGGCGGCTTCGGCGTCACGGTCGAGACGCTGGAGGCGGGGTTCGCGCGCCTGCGCATGCCCTATCGCGACGACTTCGTGCGTCCGGGCGGGACGATCACCGGGCCGGCGCTGTTCGGCCTCGCCGACGTGGCGCTCTACGCCGCGGTGCTCAGCCGGATCGGCCGGGTCGAGCTGGCCGTCACCACGAGCATGACCATCAACTTCCTGCGCCGCCCCAGGCCGGCCCCGGTG
>NZ_DASYHS010000251.1:0-39136 GCF_035998295.1 Arenibaculum sp.
GGACACCCGGCCGCCGCCCCGGGGAACCAACGCCGAGCCCGGGCACGAGATGGCCAGGAGGGGCCCGAGCGACGCGGGTCAGATGATGCGGCTGAAGTAGCGGTGGTGGGCGGTGTTCAGCCGGCTCAAGCGCAACTCGACCGGATTGCCCTGCACGTCGACGGCCACGCGGGAGACCTCCAGGATCGGCGTCCCCAGGCCGACGCCCAGGTGCCTGGCGTCTTCCGCGTCCGCCGCCACCGCGGCGATCCGCTCGTCCGCCCGGATGATCGTCACGCCGTGGTGACGCTGGTACAGGACATACAGTTCCTCCGTCATCTCCCGGCCGGTCGGGACGTCCAGATCCCGGAAGGAGGAGGCCGGCAGCGTGATCCGCTCCAGGATCACCGGCCGGCCGCCGAGATGGCGCAGCCTCGTGATCGCGTGGACCGAAGCCCTGGGCTGCATCCGCAGCAGGGTCGCCTCTTCCTTCGTCGCCCGTTTCATCCGGGAGTCGAGCACCACGCTCGTCGGCAGCTCCTTGTTCCCGTGCTCGTCGACGATGTGGAAGAAATGAAACAGCGACTGCTGGCTCGAGTGCTTGGCGACGTAGGTCCCCCGACCCTGCCGGCGCACGACCAGCTTCTGCTGCTCCAGTTCGACCAGGGCCTTGCGGACCGTCCCCTGGCTCACGCCGAACTCGGCCGCGAGCTGGAATTCGCTCGGTATCATCTCGCCTGGTTTCCAGGAACCGCTTCCGATACGGTCGATCAGCAAGTCCTTGACCTGGCTGTACAGAGGACGAAAGTCGGCCGCCGGCCTGCCGCCGACTGATGATGTCTCGTCCATGCTCATGATCTTCCGCCCCGTCATTCTCATATCTTATATAAGATACATGGCTTGTTGACAATCACCTCAAGGCGTTCTTAACCTGCACGACCGAGTCGCCCATAGAAGGCGGCCACCCAACGAAACGGCGCCTGCCGACCCCCGTGTCGGGCCCGAAGGAGGAGATGACCCAATGCATCGATTCAGCACCGTCCCCATGCTGTTCGCCGCCGCGCTCGCGTTGACGGCGGGCTCCGCCGCCGCGTACCCGGACAAGGACGTCAACTACATCATTCCCTTCAACCCCGGCGGCGAATCCGACATCGCTGCACGCCTCCAGCAGCCGCTGTTCAACGAACTGACCGGCAAGCAGCTCATCGTCAAGTACCAGGCCGGCGCGGGTGGCGCCCAGGCATGGTCGCAGCTCAACAACATGGAGGGCGACGGCCATACGATCATGGGCATGAACCTGCCCCACATCATCCTCCAACCGATGCAGCAGGATGTCGGGTACAAGACGGAAGACCTGGTCCCCGTCTATTATTTCCACTATACGCCGGACGCCATCCTCGTCCCGGCCGACAGCCAGTTCCAGACCATCCAGGACCTGGTCGACTACGCCAAGCAGAATCCCGGGATGGTGACTTTCTCCGGTTCGGGGTCGAACTCCGCGAACCATCTCGCCCAGCAGCGCTTCGACGAACTGGCCGGCGTGACCACCACCTATATCCCCTTCGGCGGGACCGGCCCGTCCGTGACCGCGCTGCTGGGCAACCAGGTGATGGCCTCGATGGGGTATTCCACGGTCGCGGCCAACCAGGGCGACCAGGTCCGGATGCTCGCCGTGGCGACGGATGAGCGGCTGCCCAACTTCCCCGACGTCCCGACCTTCCGCGAGGCGGGAATCGACATGGTCGGCGGGGCGTATCGCGGCGTCGGCGTCCCCAAGTCGACCCCCGAGGAAGTCCGCCAGGAAGTCTCCGACGTCTTCCAGCGGATAAACAACGACCCGCGGATGGTCCAGCAGATGGAGGACGGGGCGTTCGTCGTGATCGACGTGCCGTACGGCGAGGTCGACGCCTTCATGGCCGAGCGGGCGGCCGAGATCGGCGGCATCGCGCAGCGCATGGGCATTACGCAGAACTGACGCCAACCCGGATGCGACTGCCATGGAGATGCTCGGCTACTTCCTCCAGGCGCTGACGCCCCTCAACTTCGCCCTGGCGGTCGCCGGCGTGGTTCTCGGGACGGTCATCGGCGCATTGCCGGGGTTGTCGGCGACCATGGCGGTCGCCGTCCTGGTACCCTTCACCTTCGGCATGGATCCTGCCTCCGGGCTGATCGCGCTGGGCGCGATCTACACCGGGGCGATCTACGGCGGAGCTTTCGCCGCGATCCTGGTCAACACGCCCGGGACGCCGTCGTCGATCGCGACGACCTTCGACGGCTTTCCCATGGCCCGGCGGGGCGACGGCAACCTGGCGGTCACGCTCGCCACGCTTGCGTCCGTCACCGGCGGCGTGGTCGGCGGGCTGTTCCTCCTGCTGGTCTCGCCGCCGCTCGCCACCGTGGCGCTGGCCTTCGGTCCGCCGGAGTATTTCTGGCTGGCCGTGTTCGGGCTGACGCTGATCTCGGCCCTGTCGGTCGGCAACATGCTGAAGGGCCTGATCGGGGCCTGCTTCGGCCTGTTCCTCGCGATGATGGGGGTGGCCGTGGTGGGCGGGGACACCCGCTTCACGCTTGGCAGCCATCTCCTGCTCGGCGGCGTGGACGTGATCGCGGCCCTGATCGGCCTCTACTGCATTCCCGTCATCATCGACCTGGTCGCCACGCCGGACCCGCACCTCAAGGTGTCGCCCCAAGGAGGCGGGTTCCGGCTCGCCGAGGCGCTGCGGCTGTGCTGGCGGGGGAAATGGAACCTGATGCGCAGTTCGGTCGTCGGGACGGTCGTCGGCATCCTGCCGGGGGCCGGAGGGTCGATCGCGAGCCTGGTGGCCTATTCCGAGGCCCGGCGCTCGTCGCGCCATCCCCAGGAGTTCGGAAAGGGAGCGCCCGATGGCGTCCTCGCGACGGAGAGCGCCAACAACGCGACCGTCGGGGGAGGCTTCATTCCCACGCTCGTGCTCGGTATTCCCGGCACCCCTCCGGACGCGGTGATCCTCGGCGCCCTGCTCGTTCAGGGCATCCGGACCGGCCCGACGCTCTTCACCGCCCAGGGCCCGATCGTCTACACCTTCATCTTCGGCCTGCTGATCGCGACGGTTCTAATGCTCCCGACCGGCCTGTTGCTCGGGCGCTACGCCTACAAGTCGATCATCGCGATCCCGAAGGCGGTGCTCGTCCCGACCGTGGCGATGCTGACCGTGGTCGGCAGCTATGCCGTCCACAACAACAGCGACGACGTGATCGTGATGTTCGTCCTGGGCGTCGTCGGCTGGGTGCTCAACCGTTTCGGCTTCGCCCCCTCCCCCATCGTGCTGGGATTGATCCTCGGCCCCATCGCGGAGCAGGGCTTCGTGCAGAGCTGGCTGATCGGAAACGCCCAGGGCAACCTGGCCGGGATGTTCTTCGGGCGCCCCATCAGCCTCGCGATCGTGGCGCTCTCCGTCCTCACCCTCTTCTATCCGATCCTCGCCGAACTGTGGCGCAGCCGCACGGCGCGCCGGCTGGAGGCCCGCGATGCGAAATGACTGGACCGTCCGCGACGTCGGCACCGTCGTAGCCGGCCTCATCTTCATCCTGCTCGGCGCCTGGATGATACGGGAAAGCTTCGCGATGTCGCCGCTCGGCTCGGTGTTCCCGCGCACCATCGCGGCGGTCATGATCGTCTGCTCGGTCATGCTGGTCGTCCAGCGCCTCTACCGGCGCCCGGCCCCGCCGGCCGACGAGAACCCGGCGGGCGAGTCGACCGGGCGTCGGCTCGCGCTGGTGGCCGTCATGGCCGCCTGGGTCTTCCTCCTGCCGGTACTGGGCTTCTTCACCAGCAGCCTGCTGGCGTTCCTGGTGCTCCTCGCCGTCGCCAACTACGACGGCTGGAACCTGCGCCGGGTGCTCGTCTACGGCGCCTCGGCGGTAGGGATCATCGTCGCATTCTATCTCGTCTTCGTCGAGCTGCTCCTGCTCCCCATGCCCCGCGGCTTTCTCATCTGAAGGCGGAGCCAGTCCAATGCGCATCGTAGACATTCGCGAACGTGCGGTTCCCATCAAGTCCAACATCCGCAACGCCTACATCGACTTCAGCCAGATGACCGCGAGCGTGGTCACCGTCGTCACCGACGCGGTCCGCGACGGCCGGCCGGTGATCGGCTTCGGCTTCAACTCGAACGGCCGCTACGCGCCGAGCGGCCTGCTGCGCGAGCGGTTCATTCCCCGCCTGCTCGGCGCCCCGCCCGACACGCTCCTGGACGAGGACGGCATTCTCGACCCCGCCCGCGCCTGGTCGGCCATGATGGCCAACGAGAAACCCGGCGGGCATGGCGAGAGATCGGTCGCGGTCGGGGTCCTGGACATGGCGCTGTGGGACGCGCGGGCGAAGATGGAGGGCATCCCCTTGTGGCGCCTCCTGGCCGACCGCTACCGCGGCGGGACGGCGGACGACCGCGTGTCGGTCTACGCAGCCGGGGGCTACTATTATCCCGGCAAGGACGTCCGGGCGCTCCAGGACGAGATGCGCTCCTATCTCGACCGCGGCTACACGGCGGTGAAGATCAAGATCGGCGGCGGCGACCTTGCGGAGGACCTGCGCCGGATCGACGCCGTCGTCGAGGTGACGGGGTCGGCTTCCTCCCTCGCCGTGGACGCGAACGGGCGCTTCGACCTGACGACGGCCATGGCCTACGCCAGGGCGCTCGAGCCCTATGGGCTGAAATGGTACGAGGAAGCCGGCGATCCGCTGGACTATCGGCTGCAGGCCGCACTGGCCGAGGTCTATGCGCCCACGATGGCGACCGGGGAGAACCTGTTCTCCATGCAGGACGCCCGCAACCTGATCCGCTACGGCGGCATGCGGCCGGACAGGGACGTGCTCCAGTTCGACTGCGCGTTGAGCTATGGCCTGGTCGAGTACCTGCGCATATTGGACATGCTGGAGCGCCATGGCTGGAGTGCCCGCCGCGTGGTCCCGCACGGCGGACACCAGATGTCGCTCAACATCGCCGCGGGACTTGGCTTGGGGGGCAACGAATCCTATCCCGACGTCTTCCGGCCGTTCGGTGGCTTCGCGGACGACATCCCCGTGGAGAATGGCTTCGTCCGCCTGCCGCAGGCGCCGGGCGTGGGATTCGAGACGAAGAACGACCTATACGCGGTCATGAAGGACGTCGCAGGGGCTTGAACCTCTCGAGGAAGGATGGGAAGAACGATGCCAGACTACAGGATCGCAGTCATTCCGGGGGACGGGATCGGCGCCGAGGTGGTGCCGGAGGGCATTCGCGTCCTCGAGGCGGCAGGCCGGCGTTTCGGGATCGGGTTCGCCTGGGAGCATTTCGACTGGAGTTGCGCCTACTACCAGCGCCACGGGCGCATGATGCCGCAGGACGGCCTCGACCAGATACGCGGCCATGACGCGATCTTCCTGGGCGCGATCGGCTTTCCGGGCGTACCCGACCACGTCTCGCTTTGGGAGCTCCTGATCCCGATCAGGCGCGAATTCCAGCAATACGTCAATCTCCGCCCCGTCCGGCTGCTGCGCGGCGTCACGTCGCCGCTGGCCGGGCGTACGGCCGCCGACATCGACTTCTACGTCGTGCGCGAGAACAACGAGGGCGAGTATTCCGAGGTCGGTGGCCGCCTCTATCGCGGGACCGAGCATGAGATGGCGGTCCAGGAGGCCGTCTTCACCCGCCGCGGCGTCGACCGGATCCTTCGCTACGCCTTCGAACTGGCGCGCGAGCGGCCGCGCAAGCACGTGACCTCCGCGACCAAGTCGAACGGCATCGTCCACACGATGCCGTTCTGGGACGAGCGCTTCTCGGCGATGGCCCAGCAGTATCCGGACGTGCGCTCCGACCAGTACCACATCGACATCCTGACCGCGCATTTCGTTCAGCACCCCGACTGGTTCGACGTCGTGGTCGCCTCGAACCTGTTCGGAGACATCCTTTCCGATCTCGGGCCGGCGGTCGCGGGCTCGATCGGCATCGCGCCGTCCGCGAACATCAATCCCGAGCGCCAGTTCCCGTCGATGTTCGAGCCCGTGCACGGCTCCGCACCCGACATCGCGGGCAAAGGCATCGCCAACCCGATCGGCCAGATCTGGTCCGGCGCCATGATGCTCCAGCATCTCGGGCATCCCGACGCGGCCGACGCGGTGCTGGCGGCGATCGAGGCGGTGCTCGAAGACCCGGCGGCGCGCACGCGCGACATGGGCGGCTCCGCCAGCACCGTCGAGTGCGGGCGCGCCATCGCCGACGCGGTCGCCGCCTGACCGGCGGAAGCACGACGCTTGCCGTCGCCCGCCACTG
Organism: Arenibaculum sp.; assembly: GCF_035998295.1. Classification (NCBI taxonomy): domain Bacteria; kingdom Pseudomonadati; phylum Pseudomonadota; class Alphaproteobacteria; order Rhodospirillales; family Azospirillaceae; genus Arenibaculum; species Arenibaculum sp. The sequence goes on from NZ_DASYHS010000251.1 coordinate 6,270, forward strand.
CCGCTAGCAAGGCGGAAAGTGACGAGGCACGCGGGCGCATGGCTGATCGGGACCTAGGAGAGCGGATCGACATCCTCTTCGCCCTCGCGGGCGCACGCGCGGCGTCGGGGGATGTGGGAGGCGCATCGCGGGGGTACCGGGCGGTGCTCGAACTCGATCCCGCCCACGCCGAGGCGCTTCACCGGCTCGGCAACCTGCAGCGCGAGGATGGCGACGCCGGGACGGCGATACGGCTGCTGTCCCGGTCGCTTGCGACGCGGCCGGGGCATGCCCATACGCTCAACAACCTGGGCGGTGCGTATCGCGACGCGGGCAAGCCCGGCCTCGCCTATCTGGCGCTCTCGGCCGCCGCCGACGCGATGCCCGGCGACGCGCGTGTTTGGGTCAATCTTGGGGCAACCCTTATCGAGCTGCGCAGATACGGGGAAGCTGCCGACGCGCTCCATGAAGCGGTGTCCCTGGACCCGGCGTGCGACGAAGGACACCACCTCCTCGCCTCGGCCTTGTACCGCCTCCACCTCGGGGGTGCGGCCGAGGACGCCGTGCACAGGGCGCGCGCATGGCTGGCGGCCTGCCCGGAGGCGCCGCTCCCCCAACATTCCCTTGCGGCGCTGGGCGGTGAGCCGCCGCCGCCCGCCGCGAGCACCGACTGGGTCCGCGCCGTCTTCGACCGCTTCGGGCCGTCCTTCGATACCCATCTGCGTGCGCTGTCCTACGGCGTGCCGGCACGGATCGGAGAGTTGGCCCGGGGTGGTCCGATGGCCGGCGGAGCCCGCGTGCTGGACCTGGGCTGCGGGACCGGCCTTTGCGGCGAGCATCTGCGGCCTCTGGCCCGTCACCTCGCGGGCGTCGACCTCTCCCGAGGCATGCTGGCCCGGGCGTGGGCGAAAGGTCTTTACGACCGGCTGGTGGAAGGCGACATCGTCAACTTCCTGGAGGACCAGCCCGCGCGCACCTGGGACCTGATCGTCGCCGCCGACGTTTTCATCTATGTCGGCGATCTCGTGCCGTTGCTGCGGCCCCTGTCGAGCGCACTGGGCGCGAGGGGCCGGTTCCTGTTCTCCATCGAGGCGGCAGGCGGCGGGGCGGCCGAGCATGGCTACGAGCTTCATGCCAGCGGCAGGTACCGTCATGCCGAAGCCCATGTCCGGCGGATCATCGCCGGGCACGGGCTCGTCGTCGACCATGTCGAGGACACCACCGTCCGCATGGAGCGCGGCGTGCCGGTCACGGGATGGATCTTCGCGGCCTCGAAGCCGTAGGCGGATGCCGCCGGAACCCCCATTCCCACCCGCTGTTTGCTGGTGGCCCGCGTGACACGGATGTCGGACACGGGGCCAGAACACCGGGGAGATCGATGCAGATCCGAGACATCATGACCAGGGACGTGCAGGTCGTCGCGCCGTCCGACAGCATCCGTCGTGCAGCCGAGCTGATGGATAGCCTGAATGTGGGCGTACTGCCGGTCTGCGACGGCGGGAACCTGGTGGGAGTGGTGACCGACCGCGACATCACCGTGCGCGCCACCTCGACCGGCAGGGCTCCCGACGAATGCCTCGTCGGCGAGGTCATGACCGCCGACGTCCGCTACTGCTACGAGGACGACGTCGTGAACGACGTCGCGCGGCTGATGGGCAGCGTCCAGATCCGCCGGATCCCCGTCCTCGACCAGTCCAACCGGCTGACCGGCATCATCGCGCTGGGCGACATCGCCACCCAGGCCAAGGAGAACGCCGCCGGTCCCACCCTCGAACGGATTTCCGAGCCTTCCCGGCCGGACCGGAGCTGAGGGGCCGGCCATCGGCTCGAACGCGCCTGCGGGCATCCTGCGCGCGCCGTGCGTCGCCGCCACGTGCGTGCGTCATGGTGTCGCTCGCACTGCGGGACAGGCTCGTGCTAGGCCTGCGGTTTCGCCTTTGAGGCCCGTTCGGGGGGCCGTTCGGGGTGAGGGATGCCGCCGGACCGGACGTGACATTGACTGCCTTTCAGACCCTGATCCGGTCCGTGGAGTATCTGACACTCTTCGCGGGTGCGGGAGGCGCGCTGTTCCTCGCAATGGTGCTGCACGAGGAGCGCCGGCTCGTGGCCCGGCTGCAGCCCGGACTGCTGCTGCTCGCCGGCGTGGCGGGATCGGCGGCGATCCTGGACGTCGGGCTGCACGGCGCCGCGCTGGCCGCGGAGCCGGCCGGGCTCCTGACCGGGCGGGCGTGGCTTGCCGGTCTCGCCAGCCCGAGAGGCCTGACGAGTTCGGTCATCGTCGCCGGGATGGGGTTCGTCGCCTTGGCGGTCGCCGCACGCGGGGCCGTCGCCGCGATGCTCGCGAGCGTCGCGGGCGCGGCCCTGTCCGCACTGGCGCTAGCCTTCGGCAGCGAGGCGTCGCTCGACGATCCAGCTTGGCTCAGCTTCGCAATGGTCCTCCTTCACGGGCTCGCCTCATTGACGCTGGTCGGGGCGGTCTGGCCGCTTCTGGTGACGCTGACCACTCAGCCGGCCGAAACCTGCGTCCGCATCCTGCGGACCGGACGGCCGGTCCTGGCGACGGCCCTCGCCGTCGTGCTCGCAACGGGGATCCTTCTTAGCCCCTTGGGGATATCGGACCCGGACGCCGTTACCGGCACGTCCTACGGCCTGCTGTGGCTGGCGAAAGTACTCCTGTCGGCGATCCTGGTCGCGCTGCTGGCGCGGCAGGCATATCACCGGACCTCGCTTCTCCGCCGCGTCGACGACAGTCCCCGCAGCATGCGCGGCCGGGTGCTCATCGATGGGCTGGTTCTCGCAGCGCTTGTCGTCGTTTCGGTGGTGATGGAAGTCACCCAAGGCTCCAACCCGTACCAGGAGTAGACCATGTCCAGGCCATTCGCCCTGAAGACGCTGGCGGCGTTCGGAACCGCCGTCCTTTTCGCCGCCGCAACACCTTCCTCGGGGCATGCCGACGAGGCCCGGGCAGGCTCTCTCGCCGTCGAGGCCCCTTGGGCACGGGCGGGCGCACCCAGGGCCGTGGCCGGCGCCGCCTTCCTGTCCATCAGGAACGAAGGCGACACGCCCGACCGCCTGCTGGGGGCTGAAACCCCGATTGCCGCGCGGGCGGAACTGCATGCCCATGTCGAAGAGGACGGGGTGATGCGCATGCGTCCCGTGGACGCCGTCGACATCCCGGCGGACGCGACGGCGGTCCTCGCGCCCGGAGGCTTCCATCTCATGCTCCTGGGCTTGAAAGGTCCGCTCGTCGAAGGAGGATCGTTTCCCCTGACCCTCTCCTTCGAAAAGTCGGGCCCGGCCCGGGTCGTCGTGCCCGTGCTCGCGGCCGGTGCTTCCGCGCCTGGGGCCGCGCCATCCGGCCACGCCCATTGACGGGATGGCAAAGGATCGGGATCGAAATGGACGCAGGTAGTTCGAGTTCAGGATTACTGGCGCTTCCGTTCACCGGCAAATACCGGATGCCTCGAACTCAGGAAACGGCTGAAGTCCCACTCTGCCCTATTAGAGTCTCTCGCCGCGACACCGTGCGACCGAGCCTTTCGTATAGGTCGCTCGATGAGGGTCGGCGATGCGATTGTCACTTGATCCTCGGTAGTAAAGCGTTTACCAGCACGGTCCATGGACATCATAATCGACCGCCAACCCTGATGCGGCCTTCTCGCGATACCGTGACGTCGCCGACACTTCATCCCAGAGCTCCGACCGTCTCGTGATGATCGTTTCTCCTACGTCCCTCCTCTCCAAGAACGGCCTTGCCGACGGCGGCGCCGAACGCCCCGGAGCGTGCGGATGATCGGAAGGGAGGGGCAGAGTGCGGGAGCCCAGGCGCAGTTCGAAAGGCGCCTGCGTATACTGATCGTCGAGGACGATGCCCTCGTCGCCTTGGGAATCCGGTGCACGCTCGAGGATCTGGGCTACGAGGTATGCGGCGTTGCCGCGTCCGAGCCGGAAGCCGTGCGCTTGGCCGCCGAAACTCGGCCCGACCTGACATTGATGGACATCCGGCTCAAGGGTACGGTAGACGGCATCGATACCGCCAGGCGGCTGCGCGCCGAGTTCGGGATCAGGTCCGTCTACCTGTCCGCCTACACGGACCACCAGACGATGTCCCGCGTTACCGCCACCTACCCGCTCGGCTTCGTGCAGAAGCCCTATTCGGCGAGCCAGCTGAAGAACGCGCTCGAGTTGGCCGCGCGCCGGCTGGGAGCGGCGTGAGAGGGTCGGCCTTTCCCGACCCTCCCGGAACCACGGTCACTGCTGAATGAACGCCTTGTTGTAGGACTGCACGATCGGATCGACGATGTAGTCCAGCGGCGTGCGCGGAGACACGAGGATCTGCGCCTCCACCGGCATGCCCGGCATGATCCGCAGGCTCTTCACGAGGTGGGGAGTGGCGTCGGCCAGCCGTATGCGCGTCAGGAAGTAGGGTTGCTGCGTCGCGTGGTCGATCAGCCGGTCCGCCGACACGTGCGCGACCGTTCCTTCCATGGTGCCGATGACGCGCGTGTCGTAGGCCGACAGCGTGAGCCGCGTGTGCATGCCCGGCGTCACGGCCTCGATGTCCTGGGGACGCACGCGCGCTTCGACCAGGAGCGGCTTCTCGGCCGGGACGACGTCGAGGATTGGTTCGTTCGGGGTGATCACCCCTCCCGCCGCCAGATGGCCGAGACCGACCACGAGGCCGTCCTCCGGCGCGCGGATATCCCGGTTCGCGAGCCTGTTGGCGGCGTCCCGGCGCATCTCCGCCGACTTCGCCGCTTCCGCGCGCACGGCGTTCAGCTCCGTCAGCACCTTCTCCAGGCGCTCGTCCCGCCGTTGCGCGATCTCCGCCTCCGCTTCGACCGAGGCGCGCCGGGCTTCGGCGATGCGCGCGCCGAGCTCGCGGTCCCGGCCCTGGAGGCGCGCCTCCTCCTTACGCTGCTCCAGCACGCGCGCCTTGGGGGCGTTGCCGTTCGCGGCCAGCCGCTGGGTGTTGCCGATCTCCTGGCGCAGCAGCGCAAGCTCCGCCTCGATGAAGCCGCGCTGCTCGCCGAGGCTTTCCGCTTCGGCCCGAAGCGAGGCCACGCGCTCGTTCAGGAGAGACAGCTCCTGAACAATCTGGCCTCTGCGGACGGTGAACAGCTCCTCCTGGGTGCGCACCAGCTTGGCGATCTTCGGATCGTCGGCGTTGTCCAGGATCGCCTCCGGCCATTCGATCGAGGGGCGTTCGAGCAGCTCGGCGTTCAGGCGGGCGTCGAGTGCGATCTGCGTCAGCCAGTCCTCGGTCACGACCTCCAGGCGCGCGCGCGCCTCGCTCGGATCGAGCCGGAGAAGGAGCTGCCCTCCCTTGACGGAGTCGCCTTCCTGGACCATCACCTCGCCGATGACGCCGCCCTCGGTGTGCTTCACGGTCTTGCGCCCCGTCTCGGGCACGAGAACGCCGGGGGCCACGACGGCGCTGTGCAACGGGGCAAGTGCCGCCCAGGCCGTCATGCTGCCGACGCCGGCGGTCAGGATGACGCCGCCCGCGAGCAGCAGCCCGCGGATCGACGTCTTCGGAATGGCCCTGAGCGCCAGTGGATTGTTCGGAAGCAAGCTCATGAAATGGCTCCTCGCTCCATCATTCGGCATTCGCCACTGCCGGGGCGGGCGTCGGGCGGCGCGCCATCGGGCCGACGACCTGGTCGCGTGGGCCGTATGCCGCGATCGTGCCGTTCTTCAGCACCATCACTTTGTCCGCCATCTCCATGAACGTGCTCTGATGCGAGAGCACGACGGTGGTGATGCTGTGTTCCCGGGCCGCGGCCAGGAAGCGCCGGACCGCCTCGTGGCCCTGCAGGTCAAGGTTCGTTACCGGCTCGTCGAGGACGATCATCGCCGGGTGGCCGAACGCCGCCCGGGCCAGCGCGATGAGCCGCGCGGTTCCATTCGACAGGTAGGTGCCGGGATCGCCGATCTCCGTGTCGTAGCCGTCCGGAAGGGCGGTGATGATGTCGTGGAGATTGCAGCGCCGGGCCGTCTCGATCACCTCGTCGAGCGATGCGCCGCTGAAGCGGGATATGTTCTCGGCGATGGTGCCGGGAAGCAGGTCGACCTCCTGCGGGACGTAGGCGATGGAGCGCAGCGGATCGGCGGGCCGCCAGTCGGCGACGTCGATCCCGTCCAGGCGGACCGCACCCGCGTGGGGGCGCAACGCGCCCGTCAGCAGCTTGCCGAGCGTCGTCTTGCCGCTGCGGTTCGGACCGAACACGCACAGCATCTCGCCGGGCTCGAGGTCGAAGGTGACGTTGCGCAGGATCGGGGGCAGGTCGCGGCCGGAGACGAGGTGCACCCCGTCGACCACCAGCTTGCCGTTCCCGGGCGTCGCCCCGGCATTCGCGTCCGGCCGGCACAGGTTGCCGAGCGAGGGCATCAGCCGGCGCCAGGCGGCGACCGACGTCAGCATGCCGCCCCACCCGCCGGCGATCTGGTCGAACGGCGTCATGGCGCGCGCGATCAGCATCGACGTCGCGATCAGCCCGCCGAAGGACAGGTGATTCTCCATCACCAGCGCGGCGCCGACCCCGGTCACCGCGATCTGGAGCAGGTAGCGCAGCCATTTAGTGACGGAGCTGAAGAGGGCGCCCCGGTCGTAGGCCGTGCCGCCATGGGCCGCGGCCGTCATGGCATCGCCCGCCCACCGGTCGACCGCACCGACTTCCATGCGCAGCGCCCGGATCGTGTCGGACTTGCCGCCGATCACCTCCATCATGCGCGAAGCCTTTCCGCCGGCCGCGCGCGCCCCTTCCGAGGGCCGCCTGGTAAGGCGGTCGGCGGCGACGGCCACCAGCATCATGACGACGGAGCCGACGACCATCAGCAGCGCGAGCAGCGGATGGACCAGGTAGATCCCGACCAGGTAGAGCGGGGTCCAGGGTAAGTCGTTAAGGGCACCGAAAGCCGGGCGCACGAGAAAGCCGCGGACCTCGCTCAGGTCCGACAGCAGGCTCGTCGCGGCCCTGCCGCGCTGGCCGGATTGCAGGCTTTCCGAGACCAGCTTGGGACGGAACGCCGCGTCCAACCAGGTGCCTGCCCGGTTGAACAGCCTCGCGCGCACCGTCTCGAGCATGGCCGTGATCGTCAGGGCGATCACGGTGACGAGGGTGAGCAGGAGAAGCGTGTCCATGTTGTAGGACGGAATCGCCCGCGTGAAGACCTGGAGCGAATAGAGCGGAACGCTCAGGAGCAGGAGGTTGATAACAGCACTGAACGCGAAACCCGCGTACAGGCTGATGCGAAAGTGCCGCAAATCGGGCGCGGGGATGGGGCACGTCTGCCGGATCGTGGATTCGATCGTCATCGGTCCTTCTCTCAGCCGGGATGGCCACGTTGGTGGCCGGCATCCTTTGCGAGAGCCGATGACGCGGCCTTTCTAGTTAACGCGTCGTTAACTAAGGGGCCATGTCACAACCTTGCCACCAGCCATGCCGCCCCGCGCGCGCGGACTTGGTTCCGCTCCCCGGCCTCTGTATCATTCCGCCCATGGACCGAAATCAGGGCCCGAAACCAGGGCGGGGAGCGAGTGCATGGCTTCCGATCCGTTCCCCGGCCGGGCATGCGATCGCGGGAAAGCCGCTGTGGGCGGGGCCGCGAGAATGGTTCAAGGACCGCGTGCCGCATACGGGGCGCTGACCGGCAGCCCATCTGCATGAAGGGACCGGAGCGGATGGGTCTTCAGGACCGGGAAGCGGATCTCCTCCCCGAGCGGCAACCGCCATTGCAGGGAATACTTCTGCGCCGGGCTCTGGCCGGCTTCGGCTGGCTGATGGTCGCGCTCGGCATCGTCGGGGTATTCCTGCCCGTCGTGCCGACGACGCCGTTCCTGATCGTCGGCGCCTGGGCCTTCTCCAGGAGTTCCCGCCGCTTCCACGACTGGCTCTACGGCCATCCCAGGCTCGGCCCTCCGCTGCGTGCGTGGGACCGCTACGGCGTGATCCCGGTCCACGCCAAGATGCTTTCCGTCGCAGGGATGTGGGGCAGCCTCGCTCTCGTGATCCTGTTCGTTTCGGACGGCTGGCTCCTGCCCTCGCTGCATGCCGCGGTGATCACGGGAGTTACCGCCTACGTGCTGTCCCGGCCGAGCAGACCCCCCAACGGGTGAGCACCCGACCGATTTCCCTTCCGGTCTCGTGGAATGCCGGCCGCCGGGGCCGCGTTCATCCCGCGTATGCCGCATAGCGGAACCACCACCAGGAGACCGACATGAAGAAGTTCCTTCTTCCCCTCGCCTTCGTTGCCGCCACCGCCCTCGCTGCCTGCGGGGAAGAGGACGTGGCCGTGGTCGAGGATCCCGCCGCCCCGGCCGTCACGGAAGCCCCCGTGGCGATACCGCCGGCCGAGACCGAAGCCCCGGTGGTGGTCGAAGAGTAGAACCTGGCGTGCCGCCCGCCCCGGGCGGGCGTCACGGACCTTGTGGCGGGACCGGCCGCGTGCGCCGGTCCTCGTCGATCGCGACATAGGTGAAGATGCCCTCCGTCACGCGGTGGGCGGGCTGAAGGCCGCGTCTCACCCAGGTATCGACCTTCAGCGTCATCGAGGTGCGTCCGACGCGCTCGACCGAACACCAGCAGCTGACCTCGTCCCCGACGAGTACGGGCTGGTGGAACTTCATGGCCTCGATGCCGACGGTGGCCACCCGCCCTCCCGCACGGCGCATCGCGACCATGCCTCCGGCTATGTCCATCTGAGCCAGCACCCAGCCCCCGAAGATGTCGCCGTTCGGGTTCGTGTCGGCCGGCATCGCGATCGTCCGCAAGGCGGGGCCGTCCTTGCAATCCGGTTGATTCGTACTCATTTTCTTCCCTTCCGGCACAAAATCTTGGGGTGCGTTCGAGCCGCGGCACAGCATGAGCTTGCATGTGTCGCGACCGAATTCCTATAATGGCGTCCATGAGCGATCTTTTTCAGAATACCGCCCGCGAGCGTGAAAGCTACTCCGCTCAGGACATCGAGGTGCTGGAGGGGCTCGAGCCCGTTCGCCGGCGGCCGGGAATGTATATCGGCGGCACGGACGAGCGCGCGTTGCACCACCTCGTCGCCGAGATACTGGACAACGCCATGGACGAGGCCGTAGCCGGCCACGCCACGCGCATCGACCTGGAACTGGGCACCGCGGGAACCGTGACCATCCGCGACAACGGACGCGGCATTCCCGTCGACGAGCATCCGAAGTTCCCCGGGAAGTCGGCGCTCGAGATCATCCTGACCACGCTGCACTCCGGCGGCAAATTCTCCGGGAAGGCCTACGCGACGTCGGGTGGACTGCACGGCGTCGGCCTTTCGGTCGTCAACGCGCTTTCGGACCGGCTGGTGATCGAGGTCGCCCGGGACCGCCAGTTGTTCACGCAGACCTACAGCCGCGGAACGCCCCTCGGCCCGCTCGTCTGCCTGGGAACGGTCCCGAACCGGCGCGGCACCACGGTCAAGTTCCACCCCGACCCCGCGATCTTCGGCGAAGGCACCCACTTCAAGCCCGAGAGGCTGTACCGGATGGCCCGGTCGAAGGCGTACCTGTACAAGGGCGTCGAGATCAGGTGGACCTGCGCTGCCGAGCTGATCGGTCCGGAAAGCCAGACACCGGAGAGCGAAACACTTCGCTTTCCCAACGGCTTGCTGGACTATCTTGGCGCAGCGCTCAAGGAGCGCACCACCCTGACGCCGCAGCCGTTCACGGGCGAGATCGAGTTCCCCGGAGACGCCGGGCGCGCCGAGTGGGCGGTGGCCTGGCCGGACGACGAGGACGGGTTCACCCATTCCTACTGCAACACCGTGCCCACGCCCCAGGGCGGCAGCCACGAGATGGGGCTGCGCGCGGCCCTGATGCGCGGCCTCAAGGCGTTCGGGGACCTGGTGAACAACAAGCGGGCGGCGCAGATCACGGCGGACGACATCGTCGGCGGCGCCACCATCCTCCTGTCCGTCTTCATCCGAGACCCGCAGTTCCAGGGCCAGACGAAGGAGAAGCTGTCCACCCCCGAGGCGGCCCGCCTGGTCGAACAGGCGATCAAGGATCGTTTCGACCATTGGCTCTCCGGCCACCCGGCGGCATCCAACGCGCTGCTGGACCGCCTCGTCGAGAAGGCGGAGGACCGGTTGAGACGCCGCCAGGCCAAGGAGACGTCCAGGAAGACGGCCACGCGGAAGCTGCGGCTGCCCGGCAAGCTTGCGGACTGCAGCCGCAACACGCCGGAAGGCACCGAGCTGTTCCTGGTGGAGGGCGATTCGGCCGGGGGCTCGGCCAAGCAGGCGCGCAACCGCGAGACGCAGGCGATCCTGCCGCTGCGAGGCAAGATCCTGAACGTCGCCAGCGCCTCGACCGAGAAGATGCGCGCCAACCAGGAGCTTTCGGACCTGGCCCAGGCCCTGGGATGCGGCATCGGCAAGGATTTCTCTTCAGACCGCCTGCGATACGAACGCGTCATCATCATGACGGACGCCGACGTGGACGGCGCGCACATCGCGTCGCTGCTCATGACATTCTTCTACCGGGAGATGCCGGGGCTGATCCAGAACGGTCATCTGCACCTCGCCCTTCCGCCGCTGTACCGCATCAGCGGCGGCGGCAAGACCGTGTACGCACGCGACGACGTCCACAAGGACGAGCTGCTCCGGACGACCTTCAAAGGTAAGAAGGTCGAGATCAGCCGCTTCAAGGGCCTGGGCGAGATGCAGCCGAGCCAACTCAAGGAAACCACGATGGACCCGGCACGGCGCACGCTCCTGCGGGTCGTCGTCCCCGACCACCATGATCCCGAGCAGAAGGCGGAGCACGAGGAAACCAACGCCCTGGTCGAGAGCCTGATGGGACGCCGTCCGGAGCTGCGCTTCCAGTACATCCAGCAGAATGCCAGGTTCGTCCAGGACATCGACGTCTGAGCTTCAGATATACTGCAGCCACACCCTCATGAGGGCGGTCACCGCCTGGGGTTGCTCGATGGGCGCCATGTGGCCACAATCCTCGATGACCGCCAAGCGTGCGCCCGGGATTGCGGCCGCCATCCCGGCGTGCACATCGACCCCGGAAAGCTGGTCCCGCCGCCCGCACAGCACCATGGTCGGGCAGCCGATGGTCGCCAAGTCCGGCCGGCTGTCCGGCCGCGCCATGATCGCCTCCTGCTGGCGCAGATAGGCGTCGGGGCCGACGCGGCCTGCCATCTCCCGGATGTTTCGCACGACCGCGCCGTCCGCGAGATGGACCGGGTCGACCAGCGTCGACGCCATGAGCGCCACGACGTCGTCGAAGCGCCCCCGGGCCACGAACGCCATGGCCTTTCGCCGCCGTTCCTTCGCTTCCGGCGGGTCCGCATGGGCGTTGGTGGCCAGCAGCGTCAGCTTCGAGACGCGCTCCGGCGCCCGGCGCATGAGCTCAAGCGCGACGTAGCCGCCCATGGAATGCCCGGCGAGGGAAAACACCGGCGGCGCCGAGGCGAGGACGTCCGCAGCGAGCCCCTCCACGCCGCCCGCTCCCGCGAGCGTGCCGACGCGGATGTCCGCGACGTCGCCGAGATGACGGACCTGGTGCCGCCAGAGTTCCTCGTCGCAAAGCAGACCGGGGAGCAGGACGAGAGGATGCTTCGCGGACATGGTCATCTGATGAGAGGAAGGATCTGCTTGAACTCCGGCGTGCCGGCCCGGGCCATCCATTCGAACAGCACCATTTCCCCGGTGACGATCGTCATGCCGCCGGCGCGCAGCCTGTCGAGAGCCGCCAGCCGATTCGCGGGATCGCGCGAACCGACCGCGTCGGCGACGACGATGCAGTCATAGCCGGCGGCCGAAAGGCCCATGGCGGTCTGTAGGACGCAGACATGGGCCTCCGTCCCGCACAAGACGATCTGACGGCGTCCCGCCGCGGCCAGCCTGTCCATCAAGTCCGGCTCCGCGGCAGCGCAGAAATGCATCTTGGATACCCGCTGCGCCTCCGGCAGGAGATCCCCGACTGCACCGGCCGTCCGGCCGAGACCCTGGGGATATTGCTCCGTCGCCACGACCGGAACCCCGAGGACGCCCGCTGCCCGCACCATCTTCTCGATCCAGCGCAGCACGCCGTCGGCGCCGTGGATGGCTGGAAGAAGCCTCTCCTGGACGTCCACGACCAGCAGCAGCGACCTTCGCGCCTCCAGCAACATCTCATCCTCTTTTTTTCGGTCGGCACGTTGGGATATTGACAGAGTTGTTTGACATCCGATACTGCGACACCAATCTATGCGCCTAGCCGCAAGGCTCGGACGCAACCTCTCCAACTGACTTCAGGTTTGATGAACTTCTCGGATCTTGGGCTCGGCCCCGAAGTCCTGCGCGCCGTCGAGGATGCGGGGTATACCCAGCCGACTCCCATCCAGCAGCAGGCAATCCCCCTGGTCTTGCAGGGCCGCGACGTTCTGGGCTGCGCCCAGACCGGCACCGGAAAGACCGCCGGCTTCACCCTGCCCATGATCGAGATCCTGGGAAAGGGACGCGCCCGTGCGCGGATGCCCCGCTCGCTCATCCTCGAGCCGACGCGCGAGCTCGCCGCCCAGGTCGCGGAGAATTTCGAGGTCTACGGCAAGCACCACAAGCTGAACATGGCGCTGCTGATCGGCGGCGAGTCCTTCGGTGACCAGGTCAAGCGCCTGGATCGTGGTGTCGACGTGCTGATCGCGACACCGGGCCGGATGATCGACCTGTTCGAGCGGGGGAACATCCTCCTCAGCGACATCAAGATCTTCGTGATCGACGAAGCCGACCGCATGCTCGACATGGGCTTCATCCCCGACATCGAGCGCATCGCCGGCCTGCTTCCCAAGATGCGGCAGACGCTGTTCTTCTCGGCGACGATGCCGCCGGAGATCCGCCGCCTTGCCGACGCCTTCCTGATGAACCCGAAGGAAGTGACGGTGGCGCCCCCGGCTTCCCCCGCCACGACCGTCACCCAGGCGCTGGCGATCATCCATCGGGACGACAAGCGCAAGGCCTTGCGCCACCTGCTTCGCACCGAGGAGGTCAAGAACGCCTTCATCTTCTGCAACCGCAAGAAAGATGTCGGCGTGCTTCATCGGAGCCTGGAGAAGCACGGCTTCAACGCAGGCGCGCTGCACGGCGACCTGCCGCAGAGCGTGCGTACCGAGACGCTGGAGGCATTCAGGCGCGGGGACATCTCGCTGCTGGTCTGCAGCGACGTCGCCGCGCGCGGGATCGACATTCAGGGCGTCAGCCACGTCTTCAACTTCGACATTCCCATCCACGCCGAGGATTACGTCCACCGGATCGGGCGGACCGGCCGGGCCGGACGCAGCGGGCGGGCCTTCTCGCTGGCGACGCCCGAGGACGGCAAGCACGTTGCGGACATCGCCAAGCTGATCGGCAAGGACATCCCCGTCATCCCGGTGGACGGCCTCGATCAGCCCGGCTTCGAAGACGTCGAGGACCGCAGACACCGGCGCGGCCGCAAGGACGACGAGCGCGCGCGCGGCAGGACGGAGCGGCCGGAGCGGGCCAGACGTCCCGAGAGGGCCGCCCCGAAGGTGGAGCCCGTCGAGGTCGAGCGTGCGGCCGCTGCGAGCAGGCAGGACCCGGGCAGGCAGGACCTCGGCAGGCAGGATCTGGGCAGGCAGGATCTGGGCAGGCACGATCAGACACCACGGCCGGATTACCGGCGAGACGACCGGCGCCGTCGTCCGGAAATGGACGACGACGAGACGGTGGTCGGGTTCGGCGACCACGTGCCCGCTTTCGTCCTGCGGCGCGCCAGGCCTGCTTCCGCCTCGATGGAGGAGGTCTGACCGCGATGCAGACGATTTTCGTCATGGTCAAATGCGAGCTGGGCAAGGCCTACGAGGTGGCCGACTCGGCCCTTCAGGAAGTCGAGCAGGTGTCCGAGGTCCATTCGACCTCGGGCAAGTACGACCTGCTGATGAAGTGCTATCTCGACGACGGCATGGATATCGGCCGCTTCGTGACCGAGCATCTCCAGACCCTCCCGGGCGTGAAGGACACCTTCACCCTCATCACCTTCAAGGCGTTTTCCTGACGCCTGCGCGGCGGCGCGGTACCGTCCGGCTGTTTTGGAGCTCTCCGTTCAGTTAGGTTCGAGGACGAACCGACGGATCGGAGACCGACCCCCGGATGGCCTTCGAACTCTCCCCTGTTCTCCACATGTGGTTCGTCCTGGCCCTGACGGCCGGGACGATGGTTTCCTTCGCGGTCGAGAAGGTGCCGGTCGAGGTGACCGCGCTCGCCCTGCTCGCAGCGCTCCTGGTCTTCTTTCAGGTCTTCCCTCTCAACGGGCCCGACCTGCAACCCCGGCTCTCGCCGGAACAGATCCTGGAAGGCTTCGGCAATCCATCGCTGATAGCCGTCCTGTCCCTGCTGGTCATCGGGCAGGCGATGGTCCATACCGAGGCGCTGACGCCGGTCATCGGGCTGCTCCTGCGCCTGTCGGGCGGCAGCGCGATGGGCGGTGTCGTGCTGGCGCTGCTCGTGGTGCTGTGCGTCAGCGCGTTCCTGAACAATACCCCCGTCGTGGTCATGTTCATCCCGGTCCTCCAGGCACTCAGCGGCAAGCTCAGCCGCTCGCCGTCGGGGCTGATGATGCCGTTGAGCTTCGCGGCCATCCTGGGCGGGATGACGACCCTGATCGGCTCGTCGACGAACCTTCTGGTGTCGAGCGCGCTGACGGGGCTCGGACTGCGCCCGCTCGGCTTCTTCGAGTTCACCGTTCCCGGCCTCGTCATGGCGGCGGTCGGCATCGTCTACGTCGTGTTCGTGCTGCCCCGGCTCCTCCCCGACCGTGCGTCCATGACGACGCAGTTGCTTGGAGGCGGCAAGCAGTTCATCGCGGAACTCGACATCGCCGGCAGCTCTCCCATGGTCGGCAGCCGCTCGGTCGCCGGCCATTTTCCCCAGCTGCCGGACATGACCGTGCGCCTCGTCCAGCGCCGCGGCAGGAACATTCTTCCGCCCTTCGAGAACCTCGTGATCGAGCCCGGCGACGTGATGATCGTAGCCGCGACGCGCAACGCGCTCACGGAGGTTCTCGCCAGCGACAGCGGGCACGTGCTGGCGGTCGAGGACGATGCGGGCGGACGCACCACCGAACCGTCGGTGCCGACCAGCGACCGCATGCTCGCCGAGGTGATGGTGGCGCCTGCCGCGCGGATGATCGACCAGACCGTCGACCAGATCGGGTTTCATCGCCGCTACGGCTGCCTCGTGCTCGGCATCCAGCGGCGCATGCGCATGGTTCAGGCCCGCATGGGCGAGATACCGCTTCAGGCCGGCGACGTCCTGCTCGTTCTCGGGCGCCGGGACGATGTGGAAGCGCTCGGGGCCAACCGGGACCTCGTGCTCCTCGCCTGGAGCACCCGGGAGCTTCCCCGGCGGGAGAAGGCGCCGCTCGCGACCGCGATCTTCCTGGGCACTGTCACGCTCGCCGCGACCGCGACGGTGCCGATCGCGGTCGCGGCGGTGGCGGGGTCGGTGCTGATGGTGGTCACGGGATGCCTGAACTTCCGGCAGGCGAGTCGCGCGATCGATCGGCGGATCCTGCTGCTCGTCGCGGCGACACTGGCGCTGGGCAAGGCGCTGGAGGTCACCGGCGGCGCCGTCTACGTCGCTCAGGCCTTGGTTTCCGCCCTGACGGTACCGACGCCCACGGCGACGATGATCGTGTTCTTCGTCCTGGTAAGCCTTGCCACCAACGTGCTCAGCAACAATGCCTGCGCAGTCCTCTTCGCGCCGATTGCCGTCAACCTGGCGGAAACCGTGTCCATATCCCCGCATCTGATGGCGATCACCCTGGTGCTGGCCGCCAACTGCTCCTTCGCGACGCCGATCGGTTACCAGACGAACCTTCTCGTCATGGGCCCGGGACATTACCGGTTCCGGGATTTCCTTCTGGGTGGCGGGCCCCTGCTCATCGTCATGGCGATCACCTTTGCGGTCGTGGTTCCGTGGTGGTACGGGCTGTAGCGGGCCGCCCGCAGAAGACGATTGAAAACTCATAAAATTCGAGCAATCTTCCCTGCGCCCCGAATGCCGGGTCATGGCTGGAGATTGCTCGATGGCGCCAGACGGTTCACGCCCGGGGCGGGAGAAGGAGATGCCCGGCTCCGGAAAGCGCGTCGACCGCCCCGGCGACGAGGCGACCCGAGCCGCGGTCGCCGTCCTTGCCGCCGCCTTCGCCGAGATCAAGATGCCGGGCGTCGTCGGGCTGCGGGTCATCACCTCGGCCCTGAGGGAGGCGGCCCGCAGCGGTTCGGCGGATGCTCTCGAGTTCGCAGGCCGGTCCTTCGATACCATCGACCCCGAAACCCGCAAGCTGATCGCACGCCACGTCGAGGATTACGCCCGCCGGAACGCCCCCCGTGGCCGGGCCGGGATGCCGCAGACCTCCGGCGTCCCCACGCGGCCGGTCCAGCGCCGCTCCCACGGCGGGGCCACCGGTCTGCTGTCCGTGATCAACCGGTAGGTTGCGCCTCGTCCCGCCGGCGGGGAGGATGTCCGCCCGACACGGCTGTTGCCGAAGCGTACCCCGCTGGTCCATAAAGTCCCCTCTTCCGCCCCACCGACCAGCAAGCAGACGTTCCGGGCATGACCCTCGGTCTTCACGACTACGAGCGCCGCCGGCGCCGGCGGTTCTGGATCAGCACCGCCAAGACCCTGTTTCTGCTGGCCGTGATGGTCGGTATCGGCGTTTTCGCCTATCAGGTCGGCATAGAGCAGGTGAAAGGCCGGGAGACCGGCCTGCGTGAAGAGAATGCACAGCTCAAGGCGCGGGTGCAGGAGCTCGACCGCAGCGTCGCAACGCTTCAAGCGACGGCCCACAGCGCGACGGTGAAGGCCGCCGAGTTGGAGACGCGTCTCCAGCGCGAACTGCCGCAGGGCGAACTGGCGGAACTGGCGAAGCTCGTCGCCGAAAGGCTGGCGAGCGGGGTCGATCCGCATCGCCTGGCCTTCGTCATCAACGAGACCCGCATGCCCCGCAACTGCGACAGCCCCGAAAGCAAGCGCTTCATTCTTCCGACGCCGCTATATCGCGGGTCGAACACCGCCGTGGGCTTCGCCGACGGAACGATCACGATCAGCGGCGAGGGCGCCGCCGCGCGCAATGCCGAGGGCAAGACCGAGGGCTGGTTCGATCCCCAGCAGCCGGTGTCGATCCGGTTCACCGAAATCGGCGGCCGCCAGACCGAAGCGACGGGCACGTTGCCGTTGCAGCATTCGGTGGTGATCGGCAACACCGAGCACCGCTTCATGATCGCGGCGGGAGCGAAGTCCTTCGTCGAGGTGACGACGGAGCGGTGCCCGTTCCCCTGACCCGCTCCGCCGTTCGGCCGGTTACTTGCGGACCCAGCTTCCGGACGCGCTCATCACGTACTGGCCGGCCGGCGTCCTGTCGATGAGCTGGCGGCCCGCGACCGCCTGCACGGCAGCGACCGAGGTTCCGTTGCTTCTCGCGACGTCTTGGTAGCGGTCGCGGCGTTGCGCGTTGATCCGCTCGACCAGGGCCTGGACCTCCGCCGGCACAGTCGCCGGCACCACGCCGACGAGGCCGTCCGGACGCTCTCCGACCAAGCCGGCGGCCTTCGCCGCCTCCAGCCCGTCCTGCGCCGCGGCGACGTTCAGTCCCCCGCCCAATACGGCCAGCCCAAGCGAGAGGAACAGGGCCAATCCACGCAACCGTCGCATCACATACCTCCCGGCGGCAGGCCGAAGATCTCGGGATCGTCCCGGAAGACGTTCTCCAGGTCGCGCTCGATCCGGACCCGGACTTCCTGCTCGATCCGGATGTTCAGATTGATCTCGATCGGCTTGTCGGGCGCTTCGACCTTTACGGTCGGCTGGCAGGCTGCCGACAGCAGGCATAGCAGGAGGCCCGCACCTGCTCGCCTTCGGCTCAACATGGACAAGGACATCATTCGCCCTGGGCTTCGAATTCCAACATGCGCTCGCGCACCGCATCCGGGATCCGGTAGGTCCGAAGCCCCTGCCGCAGGATCGTGTCGAGGGCACCGCTAACGTTTAGATTAAGCGCGACCGGATAACCATCGTAGAAATCCGGGTTCGCTCCGCGGACGCCGAGCTTGGCCACCAGTTCGCCCCCGGCGGTGCCGTCCAGGTGCAGTACCAAGCTGTCGTAGCGGAAATCGGCCAGCGCCTGGAGCAGCATCTCCGTTCCCGCTTGATCGAAGCCGGCTGGCGGATCGTCCGGCCGGTAGCGCAGCGCACCCGGTCCGGCAGCCGCGAGGCGGCCGTCGCGCACGGTGACCGCATCTCCTCGGATTTCGACCGGGATCCGCCCCGACATCAGCCCTGTGCCGCTGACGCCGTCCACCGGCAGGAGGTCGAGCAGCTTGCCGAGTTCCAGCCCCTGCGCGTCGAGGACGATGTCCGCCGACATCTCGTCGGGCGAGATCCTGAACGGGCTCGTCCGCACGGTTCCGCCGGCCCAGGACCAGACGGCATCCTGGACGGCGATGCGGCCCTCCTGCCCGTAGCCGAAAAGGACTTGGCCATCGGTCAAGGGCACGCCGACATCCATCAGGCCGATTCCGACGGCCTGCCCGGGGTCGAGCACGAGGGGTGTCAGGCTTCTCGCCCGCAACACGGTGTTGAGGCCTTGGACCGCAACCGGCCCCAGCACGAACGCGACGTCCCGAAGCAGCAGCTCGCCCGTGCCCGGCCGCAGCCCCTCCGGTCCCCATCCCATATGCACGCGCAGCTGCGCCATGCCTTCGAAGTCCTGGATAGCGCCTGCCAGCCAGGGAGACGTCGCCTCGAGGGACGCCAAGCCCGGGCCGAACGACATCTCCCGGCCGTCCAGCCGCAACTCGCCGCGCCCTGAGGTCGGGTCGAACGAGCCGGCCAGACGCGCCGGAAAGGCACCCGACAGCTTTCCGGCCAGTCGGAGGGGACCGTCGCCCTCGGCGTCCTCCGCGCGCAGCTCCAGCGCGACTGGGCCGCTCAACGCCGGTTCCTTACCTGCCCGGATGCCGGTCGTCCGCGCGCCCGCCACCAGGGGCGTCCGTTCCCGCGGGCGGAACTGCACGGAGGCGGACAGTTCCTGCAGGGCGACATCCTGCTCGGGAAATGTGACGGACATCCCCGCCCATTCGGCATCCAGGCTCCTCGGCGTGCCGTCCAGGCCGGCGTCGAGGACCAGCCGCAGCTCGGGGACTGAGACATCAACATCGGAACCACCGGCCTGCGCAGATGCGCCGAGACGCAGCATGTCCGGCCGGATGCTGAGATCGGCCGAGATGCCTTCCGGCCCAAGCGACACCGCCGGGCCGGCCGCAGCACCCTGGACGCAGGCCTCGACCGGCGTTCCCCACCCGCCCCCGCTCGCCGCGACCCGAGCCGCC
Organism: Arenibaculum sp.; assembly: GCF_035998295.1. Classification (NCBI taxonomy): domain Bacteria; kingdom Pseudomonadati; phylum Pseudomonadota; class Alphaproteobacteria; order Rhodospirillales; family Azospirillaceae; genus Arenibaculum; species Arenibaculum sp. The sequence goes on from NZ_DASYHS010000251.1 coordinate 25,610, forward strand.
CTTACGTCCTGGCATCCCTCCGGAAAGAACTCCAGGACACCCCCATCCCATCGGACCTGGCCACGTATCGCCAGCCGCCCGTCCGTGACCTCGACGCCCTCCGCCGGTGCGCCGTCCAGCACGACGACACCGCCCACCTGTGCCCCTCCGGCCCGCAGGGAGCCATCCAGTGACAACTCCAGCTCGGGAACGGCGATCCTGAGTCCGTCCACGTCCAGTCCCGCCAGCCTCGCCGATGCGTGGTCGACCGAGAACGAGGGCTCTTCGTCCCCGAGGACGGCGCGAAAACGCCGCGCGTCGACCTCGGCCAGCATCCCGGAGGGCGATTCCACGCGAAGCCGGCCACTCGCCGTCAGTTGCGTGCGTCCTTCCACCATGTCGACGGCGAAGGCGGCCGGCTCGTCGCCCGACGGGGTGGCGGTGGCGACGTAGGAGCCATCGGGCGCCTCGACCCGGACCTTCAGCAGTCCTCGTGGTCGGACCCGCAGCGTCGTGCCGTTGAACGCGACCGTCCCCGTCGTCCGCGTGCTCACCTGCGTGCCCGCGAGTGGAAAGTCCGTCAGTTCCAGCCCGAACTCGCCGGCGAGTTCTGCGACGCCTGCCGCCCCCTCGCGCCCGTCCAGGTCGAGCCACAGGGTTTCCGCGTCTCCCCGGATTTCGGCGCCCAGTTCCACGCCGCCGTTGGGAAGCCGGGCCAGGCGGCCCGACAGGAGGTAGTCGCGCTCGCTCCCCGAAACGGGGAGCCTCACGACCAGATCGCGGGCAACCAGCTCGGCGATCGGCAGCGTGGGGATGAGCGGCCCACGGGCGTCACCCTGCGTGCCCGCCCCGGATTCCGCCCGCAACCCCAAGCCGTCGACCTCGACCAGGTCGAGTTCGGCGCGCCACAGACCGGCGGGCGACCAGCGAACCCGGATCGTGCCCGGCCGCAGCGGTCCGCTGCCGTCCAGGTCGATACTCAGGACCGCCTCGCGCAAGCCGTAGTCGACGATGTCGGCGACGGCGTGCGGATACTCGGCCCGCCGGATCTGATCCGACAGTATCCATGGCCCCAGCGCGGCCGGAGCGAGCGCGAGCAGCACCGCCGCGACGGCGATCGAGACGGCCCCCGCCAGCAACCACCGCCACGCCCGTCCCGTCCTCATCGGGTCATCCATCGGAACGCGGGCCGGTGGCCGGATGCTTCTATTCCCGCCGGGTTTACCGTATCGTGCGACCTTCGTTGCAATGCCTGGTGTGAGAAATGCGTCGCTGGACCAGATTGCTCCTTGCGTCCCTTCTGGGCGCCTTCATCACGATTGGGGAGGCTTTCGCCTTGGATCCCGAAAACACCCTTTACATGGACCTGGAACACGGCCGCGTCGTCATCGAGATGCGTCCCGACCTCGCGCCCAAGCACGTCGCCCGCATCAAGGAGCTGACGCGCGAAGGCTTCTATGACGGGTTGAAGTTCCATCGCGTCATCGAAGGCTTCATGGCCCAGACCGGTGACCCGCGGGGCGACGGCACCGGCGGTTCGGGCAAGAAGCTCCCGGCCGAGTTCTCGGCGGAGCGGCACGTCCGCGGCACGGCGTCCATGGCCCGCACCTCGGACCCGAACAGCGCCGATAGCCAGTTCTTCATCGTCTTCGACGCAGCACCGCACCTCGACCGTCAATATACGGTCTGGGGCAAGGTCGTCGAGGGAATGGAGTTCGTCGACAAGGTGAAGAAGGGTACGTCCGGTAGCGGCGCGGTGAGCGATCCCGACCGCATCGTGCGCATGCAGGTCGCCGCCGACGCCCAGTAGCACGACCCGAGCCCGGTAGCCGGGCGCACGCGCCGGAAGGCGGGCCTCAGGGTCCGCCTTCCCTCTTCTTGGGCAGCTTCTCGGCAATGCCATAGACCTGCTCGCGCCGCTCGATCTCCTGAAAGACGTCGTCGGGCTGGATGCCGAGATCCACCCACAGGACGGTCAGGTTGTAGAGCAGATCGGCACTTTCCTCTATGACGCCCTGGCGGTGCTCGGTGACGGCTTCGATTGCGACCTCGACCGCTTCCTCCCCGACCTTCTGGGCGATCTTCTTCCGGCCGGCGGCGAACAGTTTCGCCGTTCGCGACGTCCCCGGGTCCGCGGTCCTGCGTTCGGAAACCGCGTCGTAGAGTCTGATAAGTGAGTTCGTCAAGACGGTTGCCTCGTTTCGGCGTCGGGCAGAGCACATTACGTGATCGGGCGCCCGCGGGCAGCAGATAACATTACGATTTTATGACACTTTCGTTGCAGCCCGCACGGGAGCATCGGCGGGTTGGCCGAACGGCACCAGCTCGACCTCGCCGCCTGACGCGAAAAGCAGCCGGTCCTCCGGGACCTCGCGCCAGACGGCGTCGATCCCGTCCAGCGGTTCGGACAGGACCAGGACCGAGCCGCGGCTCGCCTCGAACCGGCAGCTCCCCTGGTCCACGGAAATGTCGCCCCCCGTCGCATAGAACAGGCTGGGCGAGGCGCCGTCGCTGGAATGGCGGGCGGCAACCAGCCGTTCCCCGTCGGTCAGCGCCGCCGTCATCCGGAACGGCTCCTCCACGCCGTGCGCGGCCATCACCGCCTCCACCTGACGCACGCTCTCGCGGAACGCGTGCGCGGCATCGGCCTGCGCGCCGTTGGTCAGCAGCAGGTAGAAGAACACCTCGCTGTCGGTGGCGCCTTCACGGAAGGCATACAGCTCGGGTGCGATGAGCTGTTCGAGGTCCCGTCGTACCGTCCGCCAGCCGCCGATCTTGCCGTTGTGCATGAACAGCCAGCGCTCGAACCGGAACGGATGGCAATTGACCCGGGCGGTCGCCGTACCGGTCGATGCGCGCACATGGGCGAAGAAAAGGGGCGAGCGGATCTGGTCCGCCAGCGAGCGGAGATTGATGTCGTTCCAGGCCGGCATGGTGTCGCGGTAGAGCCCGGGGCGGGGCCGCTCCGCGTACCAGCCGAGGCCAAATCCGTCGCCGTTCGTCGGCACATGCCCTCTCTGGGCCGACAGCGACTGGTGTATCAGCGAGTTGCAGGGCTGGAACAGCAGCGTGTCGATGAAGATGGGACGGCCCGCATAGGCCAGCCAGCGGCACATGGTGGCACCTTGGAAGCGGAAGGCTTGCGAACCGCAGGTCCGATCCGAAAGTATCGGGCGGCGATGCCCGTCGTGCCAGCGAATTGTCGCGGACGGCTTCTCATCGGCGGACGCCTGTGCGATATCGGCAGCCGGACGCCGACGCGTAGGAGATCGAGGTGGCTGGAACGGACGGTATATCGCTGCGCAACGGACGCCTCGCCTGCGACCTCTCGCCGGACTGCGGCGGCTCCATCCTGCGGTTCGTGGTGGAGACGCCGGCCGGCCCCGTCGACCTGATGCGCCCGAGCGCGTGGTCGGCGCTCCATCCCTGCGAACCGCTCGACCTCGCCTGCTTCCCGCTCGTTCCGTTCTCCAACCGCATCGCACGCGGCCGCTTCGATTACGGGGGCGCGGCCATCGAACTGCCGCTCAACCGCGCGCCGATGCCCCATGCGATACACGGCCACGGCTGGCAGGCTCCCTGGTCGGTGGCCGGGCACGACGGGCGCGGGGCGACCCTCGCCTACCGGCATGCCGCCGATGCCTGGCCTTGGAGCTACGAGGCGACCCAGGTCTTCTCGCTGGAGGCGGACCGCCTCACCGTCACGCTCGACATCGTGAACCTCGGCGACACTCCGATGCCGGCGGGGCTCGGCCTCCACCCCTACTTCCCGAAGCCGCCGGGAACGCGCCTGCTGGCGCCGGCCTCGCAGGTGTGGCTCAACGACGGGTTCCACATCCCGGTCGACGCGCGGGTCCCTCCGCCGGAATGGGATTTCTCGCGCCTGCGGGACCTGGACGGCATCACGATGGACAACGGATTTTCGGGATGGTCCAGGCATGCCCGGATCGAGTGGCCCGGCAACGTGCCGGCCCTCGAGATCGAGGCGACGCCCGGGCTCGGCCACCTCGTCCTCTACCTCCCGCCCGGCCAGCCCTGGTTCTGCCTCGAGCCGGTGAGCCACATGACCGACGCGGTCAACCGGCACGGCCGGCCCGACGGCGGAGAGACGGGCCTCGTCGACCTGATGGCGGGGGAGCGCCTGTCGGGAAGCGTCGTCTTCCGCCTGTCGGAGTGAGCAGGCAGGCGGCCTACTGGGCCGCCGTCAGCACCGCGCGGTTCTGCTCGCGCGTCGCCAGGAACTTCACCTTCGGGAAGTCCTCCTGCGCCCGGTTGAGCTGCCAGGCGTTGCGGGCCAGGTAGACCAGCGCGCCGTCGTGGTCCTCGGCCAGGCTGATCCGGTTGCCGTCCACGAAGCGCTTCAGCTCGACCGGATCTTCGCATTCGATCCAACGGGCGGAATCCAGCCCCGCCGTCTCGAACCGGGCGGCGATGCCGTACTCCGCCTCGATGCGCGCCGCCAGCACCTCGAACTGGAGCGGCCCGACGACACCGACGATCCAGTCGGCGCCGAGGAGCGGCTTGAACACCTGCGACGCCCCCTCTTCCGCGAAATGCTCGAGAGCCTTGCGCAGGTGCTTCACCCGCATCGGGTCGTCGAGGCGGACCCGCTGCAGCAGTTCGGGCGCGAAGCTCGGCACGCCGATGAACCGCAGGTCCTGGCCCTCGGTCAGGGTGTCGCCGATGCGCAGGGTCCCGTGGTTCGGGATACCGATGATGTCCCCGGGCCACGCCTCCTCGGCCAGTTCGCGGTCACGTGCCAGGAACAGCACCGCGTTGTTCACCGACAGCGTCTTGCCGCTACGCATGTGGCGCAGCTTCACTCCGCGCCGGAACTTCCCGGAGACGAGGCGGAAGAAGGCGATGCGGTCCCGGTGGTTCGGGTCCATGTTCGCCTGGACCTTGAACACGAAGCCCGCGACCTTCTCCTCGGTCGGGTCGACGACCCGGCCGTCCGCGGGCTGGGGGCGCGGCGGCGGGGCCAGCTCCGCCAAGCCCTGGAGCAGCTCCCGGACGCCGAAGTTGTTGATTGCGGAGCCGAAATAGATCGGCGTCAGGTGGCCGGCCCGGTAGGAGTCGAGATCGAAGCCCGGGCACAGCCCGCGCACCATCTCGACGTCCTCGCGCAGCTTCGCGACGGCGTGGGCCGGCAGCAGCTCGTCCAGCTTCGGATCGTCCAGCCCGTGGCATTCCACGCCCTCGCTGGCGACGTCGCCTTGGGTGCGGTCCATCAGGATCAACTGGTCGCGCAGCAGGTCGTAGCAGCCGAGGAAGTCCCGCCCGGAGCCGATCGGCCAGCTCGCCGGCGTGACGTCGATGGCCAGCGCCTCCTCGATCTCGCTGATGAGGTCGAAGGGGTCGCGGGCCTCGCGGTCCATCTTGTTGACGAAGGTCGTGATCGGCACGTCGCGCAGGCGGCACACCTCGAACAGCTTGCGGGTCTGGGTCTCGATGCCCTTGGCGGCGTCGATCACCATCACCGCGCTGTCGACCGCCGTCAGCGTCCGGTACGTGTCCTCCGAGAAGTCCTCGTGGCCCGGCGTATCGACGAGGTTGAAGGTCCGGTCCGCATAGTCGAAGTTCATCACCGACGCGGTGACGGAGATGCCGCGCTCGCGCTCGACCTTCATCCAGTCCGAGCGCGCGCGCCGCTGCTCGCCCCGAGCCTTGACCGCGCCCGCCAGCTGGATCGCTCCTCCGAACAGGAGGAGCTTCTCCGTCAATGTCGTCTTGCCCGCGTCCGGATGCGCGATGATCGCGAAGGTCCGGCGCTTGGATACGGCGTCACTCAACTCGCTCATCGTACCCGAACCCATTGCCGCTCAGAATTTCCGAACTGGTACCCCGTCAGCTGGCCGAGGAAAAGGGCCGGCTGCCGGTCGGGGCGCGCGGGCGCCGCGGTGCCGCGAAGCCGCCGTCGCGCTGGCCGCGCTCCGAGTGGGGGCGTTCGGAATGAGCCCGCCCGGCATGGCGCGGCTTGTCGGCGAAACCCTGCGGACGCGGCCGGCGCGGGCGATCGCTCGGCTCCAGCCCGGGGATGATGTGCGCCGTCAGACTGCGGCCGATGAACCGCTCGATCGCCTTGACCTGCTTCCAGTCCGAGCCGGTGTACATGGAATAGGCGATGCCCGAGGCTCCCGCCCGTCCCGTCCGGCCGATGCGATGCACGTAATCCTCCGCGACCTTCGGCAGGTCGAAGTTGATGACATGCGTGATGTCGGCGACGTCGATGCCCCGCGCCGCCACGTCGGTGGCGATCAGCAGCCGGATCCTGCCCCGGCGCAGGGCCTCGATGGCGCGGTTGCGCTGGGCCTGCTTCATGTCGCCGTGGAGCGCGCCGACGGAATGGCCCTTCGCGTTCAGCTCGTCGGCGAGGCGGTCGGCGTCGCGCTTGGTGGCCGCGAACACGATGGTCTTGCCCGCGCCGTCCTCGCTGACGAGATGGTCCAGGAGGCGGTGCTTGTGGTCGAGATTGTCCGCCCGCAGCAGGCGCTGGTCGATGGCATCGTGGCTGATGCTCTTCCCGGCGACGTCGATCCGCTCCGGCTGGCGCAGGAGGCGTCCGGCGAGCCGCGACATGGCGTCGTCCATGGTCGCGGTGAACAGCAGGGTCTGCCGCGATTCCGGGCACGCGGCGGCGATCTGCACGACCGGGTCGATGAAGCCCATATCGAGCATGCGGTCGGCCTCGTCGAGCACCAGCAGCTCGACGGCGGAGAGGTCGACGCGCCCGCGCTCCAGATGGTCGATCAGGCGGCCGGGCGTCGCGACCACGAGGTCGACCCGCCGCTGCAGCATGCGGAGCTGCTCGCGGTAAGGCATGCCGCCGAGGATCACGCCGGTGCTGACGCGGTCGAACTTGGAATACTTGCGCACCGCCTCCAGGATCTGGCTCGCGAGTTCGCGCGTCGGCGACAGGACCAGGATCCGGGGACCCCACGTGTTCTCGGCGCGCGGCGTCTTCAGCCGCTGCAGCGCCGGCAGCACGAAGGCCGCCGTCTTGCCGGTACCGGTGTTGGCGGATGCGATCAGGTCGCGCCCCGCCAGCGCTGCGGGGATCGCGCGCATCTGGATCGGGGTCGGTTCGCCGTAGCCGGCGGCTTCGACGGCGCGAAGAAGGGTCGGGTGGAGTTCGAGGTCGGCAAAGCTATTCAAAAAGGTCATCCTCAAGCAAAACGGGGCGGTGCCCGACAGGAGCACCGCCGCAAAAAGGAGCGGCTTAATTTCGGAAAGAGAGACAAGGCGACGGGAGGTCTTCAAATCGACCGCCCGCGAACCGGTGCCGCATCCGCCGGGAGGGGCCTTGGTGCGGAACCGGCATCATGCCGACCGTCGGGGCCCGAGCCACTCAACGCGCTATACGTAGCATCTTTCGTGGGAATTACCAGGGGTGACGAGGAAGGGATCGCCTCATCGCAGACGCGGCGGCCTATTCGGCCGCCGCCTCCGCGGGCTCGGACACGAGCACCGGCTTCACGTCCCAGATCTCCTGCGCATATTCCGCGATCGTGCGGTCGCTGCTGAACCAGCCCATGCTGGCGGTGTTCAGGATCGCCTTGCGCGTCCACGCCTCCGCGTCCCCATACAGCGTGCGTGCGGCCCGGTGAGCGTCGGCATAGGCCGCGAAGTCGGCGGTGACGAGGAAGGGGTCGCCGCCGTCCGTCAGCGCCTGGATGATCGGCAGGTACCGGTGCGGATCGTCGGGGGAGAAGACCCCGCCTGCGATCATGTCGAGGGCGCGCTTGAGCGGCGGGTTGGCCGCGATGACCTCGCGCGGGTTGAAGCCGCCGCGGCGCAGGCCGTTCGCCTCCTCGGCGTTCAGGCCGAAGATGAAGATGTTCTCCGGACCGACCGCTTCGCGGATCTCCACGTTCGCGCCGTCCAGCGTGCCGATCGTGAGCGCGCCGTTGAGGGCGAGCTTCATGTTGCCCGTCCCCGACGCCTCCATCCCCGCCGTCGAGATCTGCTCCGACAGGTCGGCCGCCGGGATGATCGTCTCGGCGAGCGTAACGTTGTAGTTCGGCAGCAGCGCGATCTTGAGCAGGCCCCGGACGGCCGGGTCGTGGTTCACGACCTTGGCCACGTCGTTGATCAGCTTCAAGGTCAGTTTGGCTATGTGATACGAGGGTGCCGCCTTGCCCGCGAAGATCTTCGTCACGGGAACCCAGTCGACCATCCGCTCGTCGCGCATCTCGTTGTAGAGCGCCACCGTCTGGAGCAGGTTCAGGAGCTGGCGCTTGTATTCGTGGATGCGCTTGACCTGGACGTCGAACAGGCTGTCGGGGGAGACCTCGATCCCCAGGGTCCTGGAGACGTGCTCCGCCAGCCGCTTCTTGTTGGCGCGCTTCGCCCGGCGGAACTCCTCCCGGAACGCCGGGTCCTCCGCCTTCGGGAGAAGTGCGGCGAGTTCGCCCAGATCGCGGACCCATCCCGAGCCGATCCGGCTGGAGATCAGCTCGGAGAGCGGCCGGTTCGCCTGGTACAGCCAGCGCCGGGGCGTGATGCCGTTGGTCTTGTTGGTGATCCGGTCCGGGAACTCCCGGTGGAGGTCGGCGAAGACCGTCTCCTTCATCAGCTCGGTGTGCAGCGCCGACACGCCGTTCACCTTGTGGCTGCCGATAAACGCGAGGTTGCCCATGCGCACGCGCCGGTCGCCGTGCTCGTCGATCAGGGACAGCCGCGCGAACTGGTCGTCGCGCGCCTCGGGCCGGCGCGCGCGGACCTGGCCCAGGAAACGCCCGTTGATCTCGTAGATGATCTGCATGTGCCGCGGCAGCACGCGCTCGATCATGCGGACCGGCCAAGTCTCCAGCGCCTCGGGGAGCAGGGTGTGGTTGGTGTAGGCGAAGGTCCGCCGGGTGATGTCCCAGGCGTGCTCCCAGGCCAGCCCGTGCTTGTCCACCAGCAGGCGCATCAACTCCGCGATCGCGATGGCGGGATGGGTGTCGTTGAGCTGGATGCCCGCCTTCTCCGGCAGAAGGTCGAAGCCGGCATGGTGCTGGCGGTAGCGGCGCAGGATGTCCTGCATCGACGCGCTGGTGAAGAAATACTCCTGCTTGAAGCGGAGTTCGCGACCGGCGTCGGTCGCGTCGTTCGGATAGAGGACGCGGCTCAAATTCTCCGACAGGACCTTCTGTTCCACGGCCTTGAGGTAGTCGCCGTCGTTGAAGTGGCCGAGATGGAAGTCGCGCGTCGCCTGCGCCGACCACAGGCGCAGCGTGTTGATCGTCCGGCCCTGCCAGCCGACCACCGGCGTGTCGTAGGCCATGGCCAGCACCTTCTCGGTATCGACCCACCGGTAGGTCCGATCGCCGATGCCGTCGCGCGCCTCCTCCACACGGCCGTAGAACTCGACCGGGTAGAGAACCTCGGGGCGCGGGAACTCCCACGGATTGCCGAACCTCAGCCACTGCTCCGGGTGCTCGACCTGCCAGCCGTGCTCGAAGCGCTGCTCGAACAGTCCGAACTCGTACCGGATGCCATAGCCGTAGCCGGGAAGCCCCAGCGTCGCCATGCTGTCGAGAAAGCAGGCCGCCAGCCGCCCGAGCCCGCCATTGCCGAGCGCCGCGTCCGGCTCCAGCTCGACGATCTCGTCGAGCTGGACGTCCAGGCGATCGAACGCCTCGCCGACCTGCGGGCCGATGCCCAGGTTGGCCAGGCTGTTGTTGAGCAGCCGGCCGATCAGGAACTCGAGACTGAGATAGTAGACCCGCTTGGCGTCAGCCTGATAATGGCTGTGCGTCGTCTCCATCCAGCGGTCGACGAGCCGGTCGCGGACCGCATGCGCGGCCGTGAAGTACCAGTCACGGGGCGTGGCGGCGCCCATGTCCTTGCCGACGTCGTAAACGAGCTTCTCCTGAAAGGCCCGGCGAAAGGCCTCGACGTCGAGGCTCCTGCCTTCGAAGCTGCGCTGGGTGAATCGTGCGTCCATGGATGCGCGACTTTCTGCTGTACACTCGGTCCGGCGGCGACCGGCATCACGCATGATGCCGGCTTCCGTTCTATGGCCGTTTTGGTTAACACTTCTTCAAACGGACGCGTCTGACGGACGCATCCCGTCCTCGGAAGCCCCTCTCGATGCCCCTACCGACTCCCCTCGCCCAGATGGAACCGCGGGTCGCCAGCGTGCGGGTCGCAACGCTGGCCGACGTCCCCGCGCTGCTCCGGATAGAGGACCGCTGCTTCAGCACCGACCGCCTCACCCGACGCAGTTTCAACCATCTGCTGAGGCGCGGCAACGCCACCTGCCTGGTTGCCACGGAAGGTGACGTACTGGCCGGTTACGCGCTGTTGCTGTTCAACGCGGGAACGTCCCTCGCGAGGCTCTATTCCTTCGCCGTCGACCCCGATCACCGGCGCAAGGGAATTGCCGAGATGCTGCTCGAAGCGGGCGAGAAGGCAGCCGTGGATCATGACGCGGCTTATATTCGCCTGGAGGTCCGCCGTGACAATACCCCTGCGATCGCACTCTACAAGAAGCATGGCTACCGCGAGTTCGGCACGTTTCCGGACTATTACGAAGACCATATGGAGGCCCTGCGCCTCGAAAAGCGCCTGCAGCCTTCCACGGGGCCCGGCGGCATAAGGGTCCCCTTCTACGAGCAGACCACCGATTTCACCTGCGGCGCGGCGGCACTGATGATGGCCATGCGCGCCCTCGATCTCTCCGTCGAGCTGACCCGCAAGCTGGAACTCAGGATCTGGCGCGAGTCGACGACCATCTTCATGACGTCGGGGCACGGCGGGACCGGACCGTTCGGCTTGGCGCTCGCGGCGTGGAACCGCGGTTTCAACGTGCAGCTCTACGTCAACGACGAGCGGCCGTCCTTCCTCGACAGCGTGCGCAACGAGAGCAAGAAGGAGGTGATGAGGATCGTCCACGAGGAGCAGGCGGAGGAGCTGTCCAGGACCGGCGTCGAGCTGCTGTATCAGCCTTTCACGCCCGACATCCTGGCCGCCAGCCTGGCCGAAGGCGCCATCCCCGTGGTGCTCATAAGCAGCTACCGCATCTACCGGGAGAAATTCCCGCACTGGGTCGTCGTGACCGGAAACGACGACAAATTCTTCTACGTCCACGATCCGCTGGTCGAGTACGAAAAGCACCAGACCGCCACCGACCGCATCAACATGCCGATCCCCAAACGCGAATTCGAACGCATGGCCAAGTACGGGAAAGCGCAGCTGAAAGCGGCCGTGATCCTCCGTCCCCGCCGGGTAGATTGAATGCCCAACCACATCATCATCGTCGACCGACGTTCCGAGGCCTCCCCGGAATGGACGGACTTCCAGGTCCTGACGGCCCGCGAATACATCGCCCGCCCCGAGGCCGTGAAGCAGCGCGCGCCCCGGGTCATCAACCTGTCGAGGGTCCATCGGTACCTGGGTGCCGGCTACTACTGTTCGCTGCTCGCGCAAGCTCGCGGGCACAAGGTCATGCCGACGGTCAAGACCATCCTCGACCTCTCGCAGAAGATGATCTACGGCGACGCGCTGCCCGAGTTGGAGGACGTGCTGCGCAAGCGGATGAAGCGTCTGTCCGACCCACCGCAGGTGTCGTTCACGCTGCACGCGTTCTTCGGGACCGCCGATGACCGGCGGTTCCAGGAGGTCGCGCGCAGGGCGTTCGACCGGTTCCGCTGCCCGATCCTGAAGATCCAGGTCCGGCTCCAGGGCGGGTGGCGCATCCACAAGCTGGAGCCGCTGGCCTTCGCCGAGCTGAAGCCCGAGCATCGGCCCCTGTTCGAGGCCGCCCTGACCGCCTATGCGAAGACCGGCTGGCGCGAGCCGACGACCAAGCCGCCCGCCCGCTACACGCTCGCGATCCTTCACAACCCCAAGGAGGACCTTCCGCCGTCCAGTCCACGCGCTCTGCAGAAGTTCGTCAAGGCAGGCGAAGCGCTGGGCATCAACGTGGAACTGGTCGAGAGGAAGGACTATCTCCGGCTCGCCGAATACGACGCCTTGTTCATCCGCGAGACCACGGCCCTCGATCATCACACCTACCGTTTCGCCCTCAAGGCCGAGAAGGAGGGCATGCCGGTGATCGACGACCCGAACTCGATCCTGAAATGCACCAACAAGGTCTACCTGGCCGAACTGCTGCGCGCCCATGAGGTGCCGGCGCCCAAGACCGTCATCGTCGACCGCAACAAGCTCGCCACGCTGGAGCAGGAACTCTCCTACCCGGTGGTGCTCAAGATCCCGGACGGCAGCTTTTCGCGCGGCGTGTTCAAGGTGAACAACCGGACCGAGCTGGAGGCGCAGGCGGCCGTGCTCCTGGAGGAATCGGACGTCATCCTGGCGCAGGAGTTCATGTACACGGAGTTCGACTGGCGGGTCGGCGTACTCGACCGGCAGCCGATCTACGTCTGCCAGTACCTGATGGCCAAGAAGCACTGGCAGATCGTGAAGCACGGCACCAACGGCAGGGTCCAGCACGGCTCGTTCCGCACGATGCTGGTCGAGGACGCGCCGCGTGCGGTGGTGGACGTCGCGGTCAGGGCGGCGGGCTTGATCGGGAACGGCCTCTACGGCGTGGACCTCAAGCAGAACGAGCGTGGCGTCTTCGTAATCGAGATCAACGACAATCCCAGCATCGACCTGGGCGTCGAGGATCAATGCTTAAAAGATGAATTGTACAGAATCATCATGCGAGAGTTCGTGCGACGGATAGACAACCGCGCCGGAAGCGACATCCCCGCTCCAAGGTGAGCGAATACCGCTTTATCGCAAGTAGCTGCGAATTTTCTTGACGGTGGCCACTGGAACATTTCCAAGCGGGCCGCGTTCACTGTGGCGTAAAGTCAAGGGCAATCGCCCCGCGAAGAGTGGTTCAACGCGGAGCAACTGAAATGACGACGAGAGACGATTCGACCTTGTCGAGCCTGAGGCACAAACGATTCGTTCCCAGAAGGAAGGTTACATTCTGCCCGGCAGCCACGCGCGACCGCGCCTGGGCAGCGACCTGACCACGATCTGAACGAGAGCACATGATGGTCCGGAGGGCCGGGACGGCGGAGCGTTGCGCGTTCCGCTAGCGGCGGAGCCTTGCCCAGAGCCGATTTCGGGACCGTCATCAACAACAAGCCTGTATTCGGAGGGCGCGTACGATGACCTATTCTTTCGATACCGAACTCGTTAGCTGCATTCCGAACCTGCAGCGTTATGCCTGCAAGTTGACGCGCGACGCCGCCGCCGCGGAAGATCTTACCCAGGACTGCCTCGCTCGCGCCTTGTCGCGGTCGCACCGGTTCGAGCCAGGTACCAATATGCAGGCCTGGTTGACCACGATGCTCAAGAACCTGCACTTCAACAATCTGCAGCGCGACAAGCACATCACGAAAGTCGAGCTGTGGGACCATGCCGTCTCCGTGGAGCCGTCCCAGCTTTCCCGGCTGGTCTTCCGTGACGTCGACCGGGCGTTCGACAGCCTGACGCCATGCCAGCGCAAGGTGGTCCGGCTGGTCGCGATCGAAGGCCGGCCCTACCAGGAAGCGGCCGAGCGGCTCAACGTCAGCATCGGCACGATCCGCTCGCGGCTGTGCCGGG
>NZ_DASYHS010000253.1:0-1777 GCF_035998295.1 Arenibaculum sp.
CACCGGGCTGGCGGCGGGCTCGTTCGACGCGGTGGTGCTGAACTCGGTGGTCCAGTACTTCCCGGACGGGGAGTACCTGCTGCGGGTTCTGTCGGGGGCGCTGGGGGTGCTGCGGCCGGGCGGGACGCTGTTCGTGGGCGATGTCCGGAACCGGGACCTGCAGGAGTGCTTCTACGGCTCGGTGGCCCTGTCGAGGGCCGAGGACGAGCTGCCGGTGGACGCGCTGCGCCGCCGGGTGTCGCGGGCGATCCGCCAGGAGAAGGAGCTGGTGATCGCGCCGCGGTTCTTCCGCCTGCTGCCGGGCGCGCTGCCCGGGGTGGGCGGTGTCGAGGTCTTGCTGAAGCAGGGCGGGGGCGACAACGAGCTGACGCGGTACCGCTACGACGCGGCGATCCGGACGGGGGCGCCGGCGGGGCCGGCGGAACCTGAAACGGTCCTGGCCTGGGGTGCCGACGCCCTGGGCGCGCTGGAGCGGACGCTGCGGGCCGGGGCCGCGCCGGTGATCCGGGTCTCGGGGGTGCCGAACCGGCGTCTGGCGCGGGATTTGGGGGTGCTGCGCCGCCTTCGCGAGGCGGAGGGGGAGCTGACGGCCGGGGCGCTGAAGGCGGCGGGCGAGGCGGCGTCGGAGGCGGGGGCCACGCCGGAGGAATTCCGGACGCTGGGCGCGCGGCACGGCTACGAGGCCGCGGCCACCTGGACGCCGGGTGCGGACGGCACCTGCTTCGACGTCGTCATGACCGACCGGTCGAGGGTGCGGAGCGCGCCTTCGATGGGCCGGGACGGGACCGGCGACGGCGCGCTGCTGGACCATGTCAACGACCCGCGGGCGGAAGGGCTGAAGGCGGAGCTGCTGGCCGGGCTGAAGAACGCGCTGAAGGACGTCCTGCCGGAGCACATGGTGCCCAGCGCCTTCATCGCGATCGACGCCCTGCCGCTGACGCTCAACGGCAAGCTCGACCGCGAGGCGCTGCCGGCGCCGGATGGCGACGCCTATGAATCCCGGGCCTACGAGGCGCCGGTCGGGCCGGCGGAGGAGGCGCTGGCCCGGATCTGGGCCGAGGTGCTGGGGCTGGAGCGGGTCGGCCGGCACGACAACTTCTTCGATCTCGGCGGCCATTCGCTGCTGGCGGTGCGGGTTCTGGAGCGCATGCGCCGGGAAGGGCTGCACGGCGACGTGCGGATGCTGTTCGCGGCACCCAGCCTGTCGGGACTTGCCGCCGAGGTAGCGACGGGCGAGGCGGCGGTGGCGGTGGCGGCGAACCCGATCGCGCAGGGCTGCACCGCGATCACGCCGGACCTGCTGCCGCTGGTGAGCCTGTGCCAGGAGGAGATCGACGGGATCGTGGCGGCGGTGCCGGGCGGGGCGGCCAACGTTCAGGACGTCTACCCGCTGGCGCCGCTGCAGGAAGGCATCCTGTTCCATCACCTGATGACCGGGACGGGCGACGCCTACCTGATCACGCGCCGGATCAGCTTCGCCGACCGCGGCCGGCTGGACGATTTCGTCGCCGCGCTGGACGCGGTGATCGCGCGTCACGACGTGCTGCGCACGGCCGTCGCCTGGGAAGGGCTCCGCGATCCGGTGCAGGTGGTGTGGCGCGAAGCGCGGCTGGTGGTGGAGGAGGTCGTCCTCGATCCGGGTGCGGGCGACGTGGCGGAGCAGCTGCGGGACCGGTTCGGTCCACGGCACTACCGGCTGGACGTGCGCCGGGCCCCGATGATGCGTCTCGCCGTGGCGTTCGACCCGGTCCGCGACCGCTGGGTCGGCGTATGGCTG
>NZ_DASYHS010000261.1:0-49814 GCF_035998295.1 Arenibaculum sp.
GCTCGCCCCGCAACGCCTCCAGCGCAACTTTCGCCTTGAACTCAGCCGTGTAATGCTTCCGCTTTCCCGTCATCGGGTCCGTCCTTTCCCCAGGGCGAACCAAGCTTAGCCGACTGCTCGGGTGATGGGGACCACCTCACAGCGACATGCCGAGCCCGTCACGCCACACGCACTTGATCAAGTCGCCGCGCCTCCCACGGAACACGTAGAGGTCGCCGGCATGGGGATCGCGGCCGAGGCCCTCCTGAACCTTGACTGCCAGCGAGTTCATGCCGCAGCGCATGTCGGTCACGCCGCCGGCCAGCCAGACCCGCACGCCCGAGGGCATCGGGATCATGCCGGGCGCCGCAACGTGGCGATCACCGCGGTGATCACGGCCGGATCGACCGTACCGGTGATGCGCAGGCGCGCGGTTGCGAACTCGACCTCGATGACGCCGGCCGGCGGAACCGAAGACGCCGCCATCGGCTCCGGTGCATCCTCCGCCAGCGGCTCGCCGGGAGCGACGGTGACCGGCACGAAGGCCGGCAGTTGCGGCTGCAGGCCGAAGAACCGCCGACGCCAGCGGTATAGCAGGCTGACGTCCACGCCCCGGCGCCGGGCAACCTCCGTCGCCGTGACGCCCGGCCGGAACGCTTCCTCGACCAGCTGAAGCTTTTCCGCGTCGGTGAACCGACGCCGACGCTCCACACCCGTAATCACCTCGACGCGCTGGATAGTCATAGGGACTGCCATAGGGATAGCCACAGGGACAGGCCCGATAATTCAGCTTCCCGCTCCGCTCACAAGGCGGTGCTCGGCGGAGGGATACGGACGTCGGCGGCCCCTGGGGATATGAGAGCTACCTCGAAGCCATCGCCGACCCCGAGCATGAGCGCCATGCCGAGATGATCGAATGGCGCGGCTCCGGCTTCGATCCGACCACCGTAGACGAACCCGCCATCCGCAAGGAACTCGCCCGCCTTGCCAAGCGCTTCGCCCGCCGCAAGCCGAAAGAGCCCTGACCGCAGCCCTCAGCCGACGCTTACTCACCTCTTCGTCGGAAATGGGCCCTGGCGGTCCCGTCAGAACCGGATCCCGGCCGCAGCGCCGACGATCCGACGGACCACCTGGACCAGCACCACCCCGAGGGCGAGCCCGGCCAGGTCGGCGGCCCAGTCCAGCAGGCTACCTTGCCGACCGGGCGTGGCGCTCTGGGCGATCTCGATCGCGGCCGCGAAACCGGCGAGCGCGAGCTGGGCCGCGGCCAGGTGGCGCGTCCCCCGGCAGGCCAGGGCGGCGAGAATGGAGACCGCGACGAACGCGCCGACATGGGCGAGCTTGTCCAGATGGAAGTGGCCGGGTGGCGCCAGCCCGGGCTGCAGGGATCCCCAGGCGACGGTGCACAGCAGCGCCAGCAGCGCCGCGCTGGCGAGGTGCCGCTGACCGGGGCGACGTGCGAGGCTCATCGTCCGGCCGCCGGCACTGCGGCCAGTTTCCGCTCCCAAGCCAGGGCAGTGCCGACGATCCGGCCCAGGTCGTCGTGGCGCGGCGTCCACCCGAGGACACGCCGAATGCGCCCGTTGGCGGCGACCAGAGCCGGAGGGTCGCCGGGACGGCGGTCGGCACGGCGAATGGCGAGCGGACGGCCCGCGGCGCGCTCGACGGCCGCAACCACCTGCCGGACCGAGAAGCCGCACCCGTAGCCGCAGTTGAGGGTAACGCTCTCCCCGCTCTGCCACAGATGCTGAAGCGCGAGGACATGCGCCTCTGCCAGGTCGCTGACATGGATGTAATCGCGGATGCAGGTCCCGTCCGGCGTCGGGTAGTCCTCGCCGAACAGGTCGAGGTGAGGACGCAGCCCCAACGCCGCCTGGCACGCCACCTTGAGGAGGTGGGTGGCACCCGGCGATGACTGGCCGGTGCGCAGGCCGGGATCGGCACCGGCGACATTGAAGTAGCGCAGGATGGCAAAGGGCAGACCATGGGCGGTGCCGGCATCGGCCAGCATGAGCTCGGTCATCAGCTTCGAGCGGCCGTAGGAGTTGATCGGCGCGACCGGCGCCGCCTCATCCACCGGCTCGCTCCCCGCGGCCCCGTACACGGCGGCGGTCGAGGAGAAGATGAACGCCCGCACGCCGGCTTCGACGCTTGCCGTGATCAGGCCGTGGCTGTTTACGGTGTTGTTGGCGTAGTAGTCCAGGGGCCGCCGCACCGACTCCGGCACGACGATGCTGCCGGCGAAATGCATCACGGCGCCGACGCCATGCTCGCGCAGGATCCTGCGGATCAGGCCGCCATCGGCGAGGCTGCCCTCGACCAGGGGAACGCCGGAGGGGAGCGCATCGACGCGCCCGGTCGACAGGTCGTCGATGACGACGGTAGGAACGCCGGCATCGTGCAGCGCCCACACAACATGGGAGCCGATGTAGCCGGCACCGCCGGTGACGAGAACGGTGCGATAGTCCTGGAGCATGGCTTCCAAACGAGAAGATGGTTTCACCTTCACCTGCCGGGCAGTGGCGCAGTGGTTCTTCTTTAGAGGAACCAGTTGTGCAAATCCCGCCAATCCACATGAGGCACCAGTTCAATGGACACGGCCAGACACAGCCAAACATCAAACTACAATTCTTCAAACCAAAACGAATTCTGCTAACTCGATGACGATCCATACGCAATGGTGCGCGCCCTCATATCTGCAAGCCGGCCCTCCGCATCCTTGATGATCAGCCATGTCTCGTTCGTGCGGAAACGCTGAAGAAATCGGAGATCACCGTAGGCGTAGAGATCTAGCGGGAAGCCGCGAAGGAAGGCCCAGGCGCGCAAATGAAGCAGCAGCAGATTCGCGTGGAACCATCCCGCGAGACCAGGTGGGCGGATCAGCCGGAGATCCATGTCAGATCGCTCCCGCAGTCTCAATCCATGGTCAGCAAAGGAGCCAATGACCAAGGCTTCCTGAACACGGCGAGCAGCCTCGACCTTGGCGATAACCGCCCGGCCCTTCGCATTAAGCAGGTCCGGATCGGCACGGTAACCCGGACAATACCTGAAACACACCCAGACATGACCGTTGAGAGTCCAATTCACCGTGTGCGCCAGGACCAGCCCTGCGAGCCCGTCGAGTACGGGCGGCCCATCCGATGTCAGCCGGAGCACGACGGCAAAGACGAGGGCGAGCAAGACTTCCAGCAACGCCCGAAACACCAACTCACCCCGGTCCATTCCCCTCGTGCCCTGCGCTACCCAGTTGATGAGCAGGATTCCGAGGCAGGACTGTGATGCGGCCCGAAGTAGCGGGATGTTGGGCAGCCAATCGAATTGCTTCTTCTTGAGCGGCATTATCGCTCCCCCTCCGCAATGATTCGCAGAACGCGCTGGAGGCCCGTATCGACATCGCCAGCGTTGACGAAAAGCGGAAGATCAAAGGCTACTGCCGCCCGTCGATAAAGTTCACGGCGGCGCTCCTGATGCCGCTCAAGGCACGCGTCAGGCCGATCCCGGGCGATCATCTCGCCTGGGCGCTCTACGATCACGATCGCGTTCGGCTTCGGCAGCAGTGCAAGAAGGGAGCGGCCGTAGCGGCCGAAAACGATGCCGTCGAGATTCGTGTCTACCGCCAGATCGACCAACGTGTCGAGGACGGAGCGGTCGCCCATGACCAGGGCCTTGCGGCCCGACAGGCGATAACGGATCAAGATGCCGAGGAAGTTGTCGATCCACTGGAGGGCCAGGAAAGACAATCCGATCAGCCTGTTGTGCTGGAAATCGTGATAGCCGATCAATATCCCCGCGACGCGGACTTTGTAATTGTGCCCCGTGAGCCGGGTGAGGGCCAGGAGCGGCTTGGACAGGTAGTTCTGAAAGCGCAACCAGACGTGCCGGTGAGCAATCTTCCGGGCATCCAACTTGCCGCAGATCGCCCTCAGCAAAGTCGTCTTGCCGGCTCCATCCACGCCGCAGAGGCAGATCAACCGCCAGTCTCGAAGACGCTCCACGATGTCCCGGTCCAGCGTCTGCGCCAGAGGCTTCACCGCCTCCGCCCAATCGTGCCAGACCGCCCCTCCGGGCGGCGGTGAAGAACCCGCGAGGGCCACCGCACGCGTCATCGCGGAGGCCAACTCCTCCGTAGAGTTGGCGACCTGCCCACCGAAATGATGGACGAATTCGCTGACGCCCGGCGTGTCGAACGTGATCAGCGGGCAGCCACTCAAGCCAGCCTCGATCGTCACCAGCGGCGGGTCCGAAAGCACGATCTTGAACGGTAGCAGAACGGCGTCCGCGACCTCTACCTCGGCCGCGATCTCCTCTGGGGAGAGATAGGAGGTGCAGATCTTGATGCGGGAGCGGAATGGGCTTCGTTCTACGAGCGTCTCGACACGGCGGAGCGACGGCAGCGAGTAGGGTTCCTGAGCGCGCAACAGCAGGACAAGGCGCCCGTTGAAGCCGGCGCGGCACCCCTGCTCGAACGCGCGGACCGCCGTGTCAGCTCCCCGCAGTAGGAGAGGAGGGCCGAAATAGAGGAGTGTGCCGTCGCCGCGCCCCTTCCACTGCCGCCGCGAAAACACCGAACCGACCTGTGGCAGGACAACAGGCCCGTCGGGCAGGCCGGCGGCCACATGGCGGCTGCGGCTTGCCTCGCTGAAATAAGCCGCACCCGCAAGGCCGCTCTTCGCCCAAAAATGCCCGAGGAACGGGCGGCCCAGGGTGGACGCCAGCAACGGGATCTTGACCAGGGACCACTCAAGCCAGATGCCTTGGATGCTCAGCCGACCCAACTCCCTTCCGCTGAAGAGCTGGTTGCCGATCAGGGCGAAGACCCGCCCAGGCAGCCGAAACCGCGACGGGCGGAACAACTCATGCGCACCGGTAAGCACGAGAGTGACGTCCGGGCCGAATTCTTCGATTGCCCGATACAGCTCGGGAGCCGGCCGCATCCGCTCGAAGAGGGCAGGCACGTGCTGCACAGGATAGCATAGAACGGCACCGGCCGGATCGCCGTCGGTCATCAGTCGAACCTCGGCGCCACGTGCCTGCAACCCGTGAGCGATGCCGTCGACCATGTACCAAGGCTGCTTCCGCAACTGGCCCGGTGCGAAGGAGCGGCAGACCAAGGCTACTTTCATTTCAAGCCGTTCGATCATCTCAAGCCGTTCGATCATCGCGCCGCATCGCCAAAGAACGCTAGGAGTGCTTCGGAATTGGCGGGCCCGTGCAGCCGCAGCACCTTCTCGCGATGACGTGGATATCGTAGCGAGGTCAGACGCGGGACACGGCCAGCCACCTCGCGCAGAGCTCCGGCCAGCGCTTCGGCGTCCGCCGCGCGCACGATCTCGGCGTCCACCAGCTCGCAGATCGAGCCGTCATCGGTGGCGACGATCGGGAGTTCCATCGCCATCGCTTCCATGAGGACCACGGGAATGCCCTCCGCCCCCTCGTCCTCGGTGAATTTCGAAGGCAGACAAAAGATGTCCGCAAAGCGCATCAGCTCACGGATCTGTGTCGGACCGAGCTTGGGGAAAACGACGAAGCGGTCGGCCACTCCCTTGTCTCGAGCCAGGGCCGCCACGTCGAGCGTCCCGAAGCCGACAGCCATGAAGCGGAAACCAGGCAGCCGGGCTGCGGCTTCGACCAGTTCATTCCATCCCTTGCGAGGCGTAAAGCGCGCCACCGTCAGGACGGTCGGCCCGTTCTGCGGTCGCCAGAATTCGGTGTCGATCGGTAGACGAACGAGATGGACCTTCTCCTCCGCGACGGCCCAGTCACGGACCAGGAGCCTCCTGTTCTTGGCGGAAATCGTCACCACCGACCGTGCATGCGCCATGGCGATCCGGAACAGCTTGGGATTGGGTTGGGCGTAGATCTCATGGGCGTGGATCGCCACAGTCAGCGGTGTGTCGGTCAGGCGGCTGAGAAAGTAGGCAACGAATAGCTTCCGGTCACCGAAGGACGCATGCAGCAGGCGGTAGCGCCCCCTTCGAATCTCATCGAACCAGCTTAGGGCGACGAGCCATTCCAGGATCGCACCGCAAGCCAAGGCCAAGCGTAGCGATTTGAGCGTCTCGCCCAAATGGGTGGCGAGCGCAAGAAGAACGCCTTTGAGCAGCGGTACGGGCCGGGGACTGTGGACAGGAATACCGGAACGTGGTTCGAATCCATGAGAGCGGATGTTCTTAATCGAGTACAGGTCGACCTGTACTCCTCGGTCGGCTAATGTCTCCACTTCGCGCTTCACAAATGTTTCCAGTCCGTCGACCATGGTGACGACGTAAGCGATCGGCCCCGCGAATGCCTGCATTCCCCGCCCCTAGAATGTCTGAAGGTAGCTGGCGACCAGCATGGGAACGTTGGTTTCTCGAAGCCTGTAGCGGATGTCGGCAGGATCGCGGCTCAGCACCTCGCCAATGGCCGAGCCAAGATTTTGCAAGTCCCAGACGACGGTCACGCCGAATTCGCGCGCGAGCACCTGTGCGAATTCGGCTTGGTTCCCCTGGTCACGCCAGCGGACTTGGTTGCCCGTGCGCGGCACGACGAGCATCGGACGCGCCGCGCGCATGACCTCGCCGACGATTCCGGCTCCGGCATGGCAAACGACCAGCCGCGCGGTCCGGATCGACCGCACCATGTCACCGGCTGCGAGGAAGCGCCGCCAATGCAGAACCTTCGGCTCGTAGCGCCCCAATCCGATCTGGGCGAAAGTCTCGTAATGATGCTTGCCACATACTGAATCGACCGCCGCGATCAGTGCATCGAAGGCAGAATTCCCCACCGTAGCAAAAATCACAGGAGTAACCCCTCCGCACAGATGGATTTCGGGTAATACGTCTGCTGCTCCTTCCACTGCACGATGAAAAGATCGGAGAAGGGATAGGCTATGCGTCCGGTCAAGGTTGGGCGAACTTGGCCACAGCTTTCGACGAAGATCACCTTCGCTCGAAACAGCAGCTTACCCAAAATGACGGTCGAGATGGCGACGTCCGCCCCGGTCGAGACGATGACCTTGGGTCGCTTACGCACCAGAATGAGGAAAGACTGGGCCGCATTCGCCAGGGTTCGCAGCACAGACTTTCGAGGATGCGTTACAAAGTACCTCTCCACGCCATCATCGAAGCGCGGAGACCACCAGGTTACATGATAGCTGTCGACGAATTCGATCCCCTGGATGGCGCGAGTCAGCTCCGCATAATGACCGCCCACGGAGTAGGTGAAGCAGGTCCGGCGCTCTTCTCTGTATATGGTTTTCTGCATTCTAAGGGAAAAGCCTAACTCTTCTCGAATATTGCGCAAGAAACTTTATACGGCGCAAACAGCCACCGCCAGTGATGCATGACGGACAGCCACCCCCCAAAGCGCGGAAGCGGAATGGCGGACCGGATCAGGCGACGTACAAATTCGCGCGGCCGTTCACGCAGCTCTTCCCCCAGCGTCGGCCCTATCACGAGACGGCTCTCGCGCAAGCTCAACTGCGGGAACAAGGCGGCCAGTTCGTCGACGCTCGGCCGGAACAGAGTGTCTATAGGATCGGGATGGTAGGGGAAGCTGTTGGGCACCGTGACGACGAGGGTTCCGCCAGAGGGCAAGAGGGCGGTCAGCCGCTCAGCGATCGCCAATGCGGACGGAACATGTTCCAGAATGTTGCAGCACAAGATGGTCTTCACCTCCAAGCGCCGCAGCTGCTCGAAGCCGTCATCATCCATGATGTCGACAGCGATGTCGACGCCGGTATCGGCCTTGAGATCCGCGTGAATGATGCGTATGCCACGGTGCCTCATAGGTCGGAAAATCAATCGGTCCAGGAAGGGCTGAACCCGCTCCCGAAAATGGAGGGTCGAGCTGCCGAGATTGAGCACCGGCATCAAGGTACTCTGATCTTGCCCGGCCAAAAAACCCGCCACCCATTCGGCTTCTTTCAGCAGCATCGCACCCTCAATATCCTGGTAGACATGAAAATGTCCTACCTTCAGGCTGCCTTGATGGCCACATGCATCTGGCAGCTAAGCAGGAAGCGGGAGAGCGCCAGACGACGAATACACCGCTCGACGGCGGCAAGCAGACGCGGCGATTCCTGCCAGCGCCTGAGCATGCCTGGTACAATTAGCGGTATGAATATGGCCAGTTTTGTCTGCACCACTTCAAAACCCGCCCTTTGAAGCTGGCTCTTGAGCGTGTTGACGGTCAATACGTTGAAGTGCCCAATCTGTTTAGCTTGCTCGGCGGCTTCCAAATTGACGAAGGTGTGACCTGTGACATTGAGATAACGACGCAACAAACGGCTTTTGGCATTTTCACGGGTCTTCAGATCGGCGTACCGTTCTCTCCGCAACAGCATCAGCAGCCTCAGCGCACCCTCCTGGATGCGCCGGCGGTATTCGCCGCGATTAGGCGTGGTAATCAGCAGGACACCACCTGGCTTCAGTACCCGGAAAAACTCGTTCAGCATCATCTACGATTGCTCAGGAAGAAGATGCTCGATCATCTCCGAGTTAAAAATGTTATCGGCTGTTTCATCGTGCATCGGAATATTCAGTGCGTCCGCCTGCACAAAGTAGTTCCGCGCCGAAGCAAGAGATGGCGCAACCGATGCCATCTGGCCAGCCGCCCAGTCCATCAAAATTAGCTTTTCCGGCACCAGACCGGCATGCACCAACAGAGAACGAAAGATCTCACCACCGCCACCTCCAACATCGAGCGTCACGCCGAGACTCTTTGGCACCAAGTCCAACAAGGATTCCTTCCTTGAATTACGATAATATTTTTCTGCATTATCGCCCTCAAAGGTGAACGCATCCCCCTGAATCGAATTCAGCGACGGCGCCGCCTTCCTAAGATTTACCTCTTCGTAGTATGCGTTCAGTGCACGATCGGATGGCATAGGATTGAGGCGTATTACCTGGTCTCTAACAGGGTAGGTATGTGAACCAGACACCAGAACGGCATCTGCATAGACCAGAGGCGTTTTCTCGACCGGACAACGCAGCAGAGGAAGGAGTTCGAGCAACGACGCATCGAAGGCGGCGTGCTCCAGATCACGAGCCGGAGCGTCAGCGCAGTCAGCCACGGAAGTCGATTGTCTCATCACGTCCTACTCCGGTTGGTCAGCGTACCACACGTGATCGCCACGCCCTTGGGCTTTCCCCACCGCAGGATGGCATCCAACCCGTTAACGAAGGTTTCAGCAGATACTTGAATTGGAAGATGATCGCGTCAATCAGATGCCTACGCAATGCCCTACTATAAAGAAGCGCCCAGAACCCACCGACGCTAGCCCGCCTTCCGTCGGGGTATACGGCTGCATCGGCGAAATAGTAAACGCCCTGCCCCGCCAACCACGATTTGTAGCAGATGTCAACGTCTGCCATAAAAGTTATGTAAGATTCATCGAAGCCCCCGATCCTATCCCACAAGCTTCGCCGAATCAGAATGCAAGAAGATTGCAACCATTCTGCCGGCTGCGTCGCCTCGTAGTCGGCATGCGAGACGCATTGCCCTGGAAACAAACGCCGCGCGGCCTGCTTGAAAATGTTCGGTATCGTCCGTATCGTTTCCGCCACCGAACCGTCCGGATTGATCTGCCGCGGACCGCAAATACCGATTTGCGGATGGCTGTCCAGAAATGCCACGAACTCGCGTAGGCTGCCCACGTCCCGCCACTCAACGTCAGGGTTGACCATGAGCAGGTAGTCACCCCCTCCCTGGCGGGCTCCCTGGTTACAAGCCCGCGTATAGCCTATGTTGCGGTCGTTAACCATAAGGCGCAGGTTCTCGACGGTTTCCAGCTGGCGGAGAATTTGGTGATTGCCGGGATCGGCCGAGTTGTCGACCACAATGATGCTCATACGGTCGGCTGGATACTGCCGGCACAAACTCTCCAGGTTGCGCACGAGCAGTGTCGCCTTATGAAAGTCGACGATCACGACATGGACATGGGGGAGCAAGCTTTCGGGGACTGCCTCAGTCATAAATCCCTTCCGATATCTGCGCAAAGCGGGTGGTACAGCGATCGTAGTAAGCCTCGGCTCGCGCCCGGCACGCCGAAGGCGCATAGGCCGTTCTCAGGAACCGAACAAGTTCCTGCACCCGCGTCTCAGGTTGGCCTACGGGAATGATGATCCCGGAATCCGGTGTGACAATGTCCGGGACGCTCCCAACGGCGGTCGAGAAGACTGGCTTGCCGCAGGCTAGCGCCTCGTAGACGACGTAGGGCCCGCCCCCCTCCTGCTCGGATGTCAGCAACAGCCCCTGACTCGCGGCATAGATCGCGGGCATCTGGTCCGATGCCTGTTGGCCGAGCGCCAGGACGCAATCCCCAAGTCCAAGGGATTGGATCTCTCTCGCCATCGCCGCTCCCAACTCTCCATCGCCGATGAACGCGAGGCAGTGCGTATTGCGCAGCGGAGGGTCGATTGCCATCGCCGCTGCCCAGAGTCGCAAGGCTGACAGGGGACGCTTCACGGGCGCCAAGCGCCCGCTGACCACAATGAACTTCCGTCCCCGGACCTCTGGGATGAGCATCGGCGGCGCCTCGGATACTCCATGCAGGCACATCAAGACGTCAAGATTCTTGCAAATGCCTCTATGGCGAGCCGCATAGAATTGGCCGAGTGCCTCACTGGCCACGGTCACGCGGTCGACGCAGGTCCGCAGTATCAGGCGCTCCAAACAAATGAAGAAGGATACGAGCCAGGCAAGCTCCGGGTGCTTGTCCGCGAACACGCTGAACGTGTGAGTGTGGATCGTCAGAACGATGCGGCTGGCAGGCAGAAGCAATCTAATAGCGGGCGCGAAATAGGGCCGGTGGATGTGAAATATCGCGGTCTTGTATTGCGACCGGTTGCGTGCGATGTGCTTGACCAACTGCCACATGAAGCGCGGCCAAGGGCAATCCCGGGAGATTGGCGCATAGCGGACCTTGGCCTCACCTATGGCGATCTCTGCCACCGGTCCGTCGCCGAACCCGAGCACCCGGACGTCAGCCCCGAGTCGCCCTTGCTCCTGCACGAGATTGCGCAAGTATCGGATGCCGCCACCCTGACCCGGGCGTTGAACATAACCGTTGTAAACATTAACTATAAACATAGAACGATGAAGCTCCCAGTGGCCACCATTGCCAACGCAGGTGGAACGAGACCTGCATTGCCAAGCACGAGCCATCGCATTTGTTTAGGCAAGAGACAAAACGAGCCCACGAGCCCTGCGGCTTCGCCAATGGCCCTCGCGTAAGGTAGGCTGTCGATAGAATGAAAAACGGCAAGCCCCGAAGTCGTGCCAGCGAGCGATACTAAGCTCAGAGCGAACACGCGCAGTCGACCGCCACCGACAACGATCACGGCTAGCAGCACGATGCCGACGTAACGCACTCCAACGTAGGGCGCGAAGGCCTCAACGACAGCGGCCGCGGGGGCGTAGGACGCACCGAACACCACTACTGTCAGCATCGGTCCCGCCAGCGCGAGAGCGAGCATGGTCGGCACGGCATAGAAGACGGCGACCCGAATGGAGGAACCGAGCTCTATTGCAAGATCGGGCCCCTTCCGGCCGGCAATTGAGGATTGGACCGTCCAGAGCAAGGCCATGGCGGGAATGACCGAAGCTGTCGCGGCTTGTGATGCGACCGCGTAGTAGCCGGCCTGGACCGGACCGAACGCCGCCCCGGCCCACAGAAGGTCCATGTTCAGCTGAGCCTGCTGAACCAGCGCAGCGAGCATCAGCCCAGCCCCGTCGCGGAGTTCAGCCTGTGCGGCCCCCAGGGATCCGACCGACCAGAACCGCACTCTGGCGCCGTCGAGGAAGGTCCAGGCCCAAACCAGCCCAAAGGTGAGCAGGAAGCTGATCGTGAAGCTCGTCACTGCCACCTCAAGGGACAGGACGCCGAACAGAGTGGCGAAAACCAGGATCACGCAATTGATTATCGGGCGGAGCGCCATCGCCATTGCGAAATGCCTGTCGCGGCCCGTTGCCACCAAAAGCCAATCGAACTGAAATGGTGCGACGAGAACGACGAACGAAACCAAGAGGGCCACGTCCCACTCTGCCGGGACAAAAAGGCTCAGGGCCGCTACGCTCACCAGAAACATCGGAACGGCCGCGGTCATGCGCGCCCGGAAATAGGCGGCAGCGATCGCCTGAAGTGCCGAAACCGGCTGCCGTTCATGGACGCTCGCGCTCGCCCTCGTCAGAGCGATCTGAAACTGACCGAACTCCGCAAAGACCAGTGCGTAAGCGTTGGCTCCGATCAGTACAGCGTGAAGGCCGAACTCTGCAGGAGCTAAGCCGTGCGCCAGCAACACCGATGCCAAAAGCCCGGCGGCAACGCCGACGATCCGGCCAGATGCCGATGTAAGCGTCCGGCGGAAGATGCTATCGGCCATGGGTGCGCAGCCGGTACGTATTCTCAACCAAAACAGCACCGAAGAACGCCCAAAAGCCTCTCGCCAGAACCACATTCACACTCGACTCCTAACCGGCCGCAGGGGCGCAGGAGAGCGCAGCGGAGATGCTTCATCCGGCCTGGCTTCGACGTGGCCGAACGCACGGTACCGTGCCTCAGCCAAACCGACCATGAACCAGTATAGCGTCATATGTAGGAGTGCCGTGGTTGCCATTGAGTAAAAGCCCCACACGAAAACACAGACTGTCAAAGACATTACCGAAGCAGATAGCATTGCGCCATAAGTATCTCTACAAAGAACCTGAAGGCGGGAAGCATGCCAATATCTCAAAAAAATCTTAGCCAGCATGGCAATGAAAACGATAATGCCAACAAAGCCAAGCTCACCCCATCGATGAAGATAGTGAACGTCGATCGAGCTGGTGCCGAATGTCCTTATGTTGTAGAGCCTATGGATAACACTTTCGCTTTCCACCGCAACCCAACCACCGAAATTACCTGGCCCCGTTCCCAGGAAGAAATGATCACGCAAAACCGGAATACTTTGGACATAGGCGAGTTGCCGGGACCATTCCGCCGGATCATAAGCGCTCAGGTAACTGATTGGAGACAGGAGTTCGGCAAATCTATCCGACAGCACCCCCTGGTAGAACATCAGCCCCCCGGCGATGACGGCGGCATAAGCTACAACAGCCCCTTTACGATTGATTGCGGAAAGTAGAATGGCAGAAACACCACACAACGCCGTCAGCATTGGCCCACGAGAATTTGCAAGCAACAGCCCAATCACCAGAAAAGACAGAAAAATCAAGAACTTTATTTTGTCTTTACCCTTGGTGTTTAGAGCCATAAAGGTTACCGGCATAAGCGCAAAAAGAAGAAAGTAACCAAAATCCGTTGGGTCCCCAATGAACGAATGTGCACGAAAAACCACCCCCCTCACCTGCCCGTATTTGTTGTATATATTCCAAAAATTTCCGCTGATTGTATATTCAAATACCGCGACCAAGGAAATCAGCATCGATGCGACTAAAAACATCCTGGAGATCTTTTTAGAATCTCGATCAAGGACCTGCAAACCAATACACAAACCGAGCATAGGAAAAAAAATATTTCTAAACTGCTGAAGTATCTGTCCACCATGGACATAGTAGTTGCTCAACGCACCAGAAAATGCGGACGCAAGGTAACTTGCAAGCAACAGACACAAATACCCCCAGAGGTACTTCGTCATACCGCCTATAGCTGCATTGCGCGCAACAAAAACCCCGCCAATCAGCAATATAATGTCGTCGACTATCTTGAGCTCGTCAGCCCCCGTAATGTAAACCAAGAAGTTGGTGAACAATAGCCCTATCAGCGCGGCATGTACGTAGAATACAAAAATTGACATAATACACCCTATCTCCTTATTCAGAAAACTTTATCGGATTTCTCCGCGCGCCAAATCTCTTCGAACAGATAGACTATACTTGAACGATTCAGCCGCCATCACCGAGAGGCTCAGGTCAACAGCTGGCTTCCGAAACGAGAGAGCGTTGTGCATAGCCGCTCCCAACTAAAAGCCGATGCCACCTGTCATAGCCGCAGGTTCTTACCGGATGAGCCGGTATGTGCATTTGCGGACGCGAGGTCTTTCAGGTATTGTCCGTAGCCGCTTTTTTGTAATGGCATTGCAAGCGTAAGGACTTGCTCGCGGTCGATGAAGCCCATACGGAACGCCACCTCTTCAATGCAGGCGATGCGCAATCCCTGGCGCTTCTCGATCGTGCGCACGAACTCCGATGCCTCTAGTAGAGATTCGTGCGTGCCTGTGTCAAACCAACAGAAGCCGCGGCCCAACACCTCTACCTGAAGGCGGTCGAGATTGAGATAGGCTGCGTTCACCCCAGTAATTTCCAGCTCCCCGCGCGCCGAAGGCTTGAGGGAGGCTGCGATATCGACGACATTATTGTCGTAGAAATAGAGTCCTGTAACTGCCCATTGCGAGCGCGGATGCAGAGGTTTTTCCTCAATAGATAGGGCCCGCCCCTGCGCATCGAACTCGACCACGCCATAGCGCTCGGGATCACTCACCGCATAGGCAAAGACGGTCGCCCCCGACTTGCGGCTGACAGCCCGACTCAGTTGAGCGGTCAGCTGATGACCGAAGAAGATATTGTCGCCCAAGACCAGCGCACAGCCGTCATCGCCGATGAAATCCCGTCCGATCAGGAAGGCCTGCGCCAGACCGCCGGGCACAACCTGGACGGCATAGGACAGCCTGAGACCCCATTGCGAGCCGTCCCCCATGAGACGCTGGAATAGCGCCTGATCGTGTGGAGTCGTGATAACCAGGATATCCCGGATCCCCGCCAGCATCAGGGTGCTCAGCGGGTAGTAGATCATCGGCTTGTCGTAGACCGGTAGCAGCTGCTTGCTGATGCACAACGTGATTGGATGCAGCCGCGTCCCAGAGCCGCCGGCGAGAATAATTCCCTTCACGCGGCGTGCTCCATCGTCCGGCCGGTCAACTCGGCCACGCAGGCGCGGAGACTGTCTCGCCATGGGGGCGCGGCAAGGTCGTAGACCCGGCCGATGCGACTGCAATCGAGGACGGAACGGGCGGGTCGAGCGGCCAATGTCGGGTACTGCGCAGTCGTAATGGGCCGTATGACGGGCGCCGCAAGGCCGAACCGGGCGCCCTCCTCGAAGATTGCACAGGCGAATTCGTACCACGAGGCATCGTTTCGACCGCAGAAATGGAAAGTGCCGAAGCCGTCCACCTTGCCCTGGTCAATGGCACCAACCATTGCCAACAGGGCCTTCGCGACATCGGCCGCAGCGGTCGGACAACCGCGCTGGTCATCGATGACAGCTCGCTCCGGCCATTCCCGACCCGGATGCAGCATGGTCGTCAGGAAATTGCGACCGAACGGGCTGTAGACCCAGGCGGTCCGAAGGATGACATGGCGCCCGCCGGCGGCGCGCACAGCGCGCTCGCCAGCCAGCTTGCTCTGGCCGTAGACATTGAGCGGCTGGACCGGTTCGTCCTCGGCATATGCCCCGTCCGTCTTCGAGCCGTCGAACACATAGTCGGTCGACAGATGGAAGAGGGGCAGGTCCCGCACTGTACAGGCACGCGCTATCAGGCCCGGCGCCCTGGCATTGGCCGCGAAAGCTGCGTCGCGCCGGCGCTCCGCTTCGTCGACGGCCGTGTAGGCGGCAGCGTTGACGACAGCTATCGCGTTCGGGCAAACAGTCAGCGCCCGTTCGATATCGCGCTCGGAGGTAATGTCGACGTCTTGGTGCGTGAAGCCTCGGACCACCCATCCAACCGGCAGCGGCAGGCGCAGCAGTTCGCGGCCGACCTGACCTGCGGCCCCGAAGACCACAACCTCCTTCACGGTACCACCTCCATCGCCGGAAGCCCCAGTCGCTCGCCAGCGTAGCGGCTACTCCATATCAACCGGCTCCAGTCGTGGTTGTCGAGAAACCATCGCACAGTCTGGTGCAAGCCGATCTCGAAGTCTGTCCGGGGCTGCCATCCCAGCTCGCACCGGATCTTCCTGCTGTCTACGGCGTAGCGGAGATCGTGACCGGGGCGGTCGGCGACAAAGCTGATGAGATTGCGGTGCGGCCGGTGCGGCGCGTCCGGCAGGAACTCGTCCAGGGCTGCGCAGATGGCCTCGACCACCTCGTTATTGGTACGTTCGGCGTTGCCGCCGATATTGTACTTCTCCCCGACCCGGCCCTTGCGCAGAATGGTGTACAGGGCCTCCACATGATCTTCAACGTAGAGCCAATCGCGAACGTTGCGGCCGTTGCCGTAAATCGGCAGAGGCTCGCCCCTGAGCCCCTTCATGATCATGGCGGGGATCAGTTTCTCTGGAAACTGGTAGGGGCCGTAGTTATTCGAGCAGTTGCTGACGAGGACCGGCAGCTTGTAGGTGTGATGCCACGCTCGCGCCAGATGGTCAGCTGAAGCCTTGCTCGCCGAATAGGGCGAACTAGGTGCGTAGGGCGTGTCCTCCGAGAAGCGGCCCTCTGCACCCAGTGAGCCATAAACCTCGTCCGTCGAGACGTGCAGAAAACGGAAACTGTCCCGATCCGCCCTATCGAGGCTAGTCCAATAATGGCGCGCTGCTTCTAGAAGCGTGTAGGTGCCAACGATGTTGGTCTGAATGAAGACGCCTGGAACGTCGATCGACCGGTCTACATGCGTCTGCGCCGCCAGATGAATGACGGCGTCGGGCCGGTGTTCGCGGAAAACCCGCTCCACTTCACCAGGATGGCAAACGTCGACCCTCTCGAACACGAATCGCTGACCATCGTTGACCTCAGCCAAGCAGTCGAGGCTTGACGCGTAGGTCAGGGCATCGAGACCCACGACTGAGCAGTTGGTCTTCCGAATCAGGAACCGGCATGCAGCCGATCCGATGAAGCCGGCCGCGCCGGTAACCAGAATCTTCACGGCAGTCTCCTGGGCCAATCGGACGCAAAGCTCAGAAAAGGCATCTTGTGACCTCCCGCAGCCGTGGCAGCCGCGTGCCTTTCGGTGGTAGGAAGGCCGCGTCGCCCGCAACCGGCCAATCGACCCCAATGTCAGGGCCGTCCCATCGCAAGTCAATTTCGTGCTCTGTAGAATAGAAGCCACTCATCTTGTAAGTAACCGACGTATCCGGCTCCAATGTGCGGAAGCCGTGAGCAGAACCGGTCGGAATATAGACTTGCTCGCCTCTGTCAGCGCTGAGGACCACCCCGACATGATGGCTGTAAGTCGGCGAACTCCTGCGCAGGTCGACGGCCACATCGAATATGCTGCCGTTGCCAACAAGCATCAACTTGGCTTGAAAGGAGGGCGCAAGCTGCAGATGCAATTCCCTCACGGTTCCGCGTCGAGCAGAGTAGGAGCGATTGTCCTGCACGAACTTGTCCGCGCCCCCAACCGGAGCAAGAGAACGTCGGTCGGAGACGTTGACAAAGAAGCCTCTCTTAACTCCTACCTTATTCATCTTTGCGCTCGCCCGGATGTCCTTTATATAGCTCGACGGGCAGGCTGGCGAACAAAGGCCCGATCTCCCCTCGCATTAACGCCGGCAGGCCAGGTACAGCTTGATGCCACCAGCCAGCAGACGATTGCCGATCCGACCGCGCCGCAACGCCCGGCCAACCGGATCCAACGCCCGATTAATTCGAAAGAAACCTTATCCCGGCCGGTCATGGGCACACCCGCACACCTGCGATGCAATGCCAAGCACCGCATATTCATAAACGCTTACGAACGCTAGCCGACAAACGGAAACAAACTCTTAACCAGCTGCTGAGGCATGGCGCTCGCATCCCGCACCTCGCCATCCATTTCAGTAGACGTTTCTGCCCATTAACACGAGAACCGTACGAATGAGGATCTTGAGGTCGAACCAGATCGACCAGTTGTCGACGTAGTGGAGATCGTGCCGGACCCGCCGCTCCATCTTCTCGACCGTGTCGGTCTCCCCGCGCAGGCCGTTCACCTGCGCCCAGCCGGTCATGCCGGGCTTCACCTTGTGGCGCTCGAAATACTCGGCTATCAGCCCGCCATACAGGATGTTGTGCGGCACGGCGTGCGGCCGCGGGCCGACCAGCGACATCTCGTTGCGCAGCACGTTGAACAGCTGCGGCAGTTCGTCGACGCTCGTCCGGCGCAACCAGGCTCCCACCCGCGTCACGCGCGGGTCGCCCCGCCTGGCCTGGGGAACGTCCGCCCGGTCGGCCCCGCCATGGCGCATGGAGCGGAACTTGTAGACCTCGATAATGCGGTTGTTGAAGCCATAGCGTTGCTGACGGAACAGGATGGGTCCCGGGCTGTCGAGCTTGATCGCGACTGCGGCGAGCAGCAGGACCGGCGAGCACACCGCCAGCATCAGGACGGCCAGGACGGCGTCCTCCGCCCGCTTGACGAAACGCTGAAGGTCCGACAGCGGCCGCTTGGTCAGGGTCGGCATCGCAACCCGGTCCATCACCGCCGTGCTGGGACCCGCCAGACCCCAGGCCAGGGGAGGCGGCAGGAGATGCACGTCCATGGGCAGCGCACGAAAGCGCCCGGCCAGGCGCTCCACGGTCGCGGCCTCGTCCCACGACACGGCGAGCAGCACAAGTTCCACCCCCGTCACCCGGGCGAACTCGATGGCGGCGTCGAGCGACGGCAGCATCGCCGTCCCCGGCAGGCCCCGATCCGCCGGGAGATCCCCGCCGGTGCAGCAGATGCCCGAGATCGCGACCGCCGAGGTCGGCAGAGCCTCGTGATGGCGCAGATACGCGGCGATCCTGTCGGGATCGCCGACGATCAGCGTCCGGTGGGCGAAGACGCCCCGGGCGCGGGCGCGCCGGAACAGGCAGTAGGCGGCGACCCGCACGCCGACAAGGCCGGCCGCCGTCACCGAGAACCAGATGCCGGCCCACAGACGGGAGAACTCGCTGCCGGTCTTCGTCATGAACGCGAGCAGGGCGATAATGGCGAAGGTGCATGCCCACACGGCGAGCAGGCGCCGGATCGAGCGCATGAGACGGCCGAGTTGCTCGAGGTCGTAGAGACCCTGATGGCTCGCCCCCTGCTGGCTCAGCAGCAGGGCGGTCAGGATGGCGAACCAGTACTCTCCAGGCAGCTCGTAATGATTGAAGCGGAACAGTGCCGCGGCCACGGCCCCCGCGAGCACGGCGGCCCCTTCTGCCAGCCGTACCGCCGCCGTGAACAGCGGCAGCGAGAGGCGCCTGGGCGCGGAGCGCGCGAACGCTCCACCGAACGTGACCTCGCCTGGAATGCTTACCAAGGGTTCACCTCGCCAATGAACCATCCGCCTCTTTCGGGCGTCTCGAAAGGGGTATACGCCAACCCGGCATCGATGCACAACAGATGGAATGCATATCGCTAAAATTCTCGGAAATGTCCGGTCGCGCGGCCGAAGTTCACCAAATTTTAAGCCTGCCCGCGAATCCTGCGTTCACACGACGCTCGCGGGATGGCCGATGGACGACTGGATCCAATACTCTTTGGCACTGGCCTACGGAATCGGCGCCATCTGGTTCGCGCTCGCGACGCTGTACAGCCTGAACGGCGCGACGCCGTCGCCCCACCCAGTCCTTGCCCTGCTCTCGGCCGTGTTCTGGCCGGTGGCGCTGCTGGCGGTGGCGGCCGTCCTGGCCTGGAACCGGGCGGGCCGGGCGCGGCCCGGCGGTCGATCACCGCTGCGGCGCTGAACCTCGCCGTCCGGACCAACACGATGCCTGCCGCGACTGTCGGACGTCCCGCCCCAGAAACCGAGGCGGGAGCCCGAATCTGGGCCCTGATCCTGCTGCTGGCCCTGCTGCCGCTGCCCTTCGGCGGCGCCCGGCCCTGGGCCGGGGCCGCCTTCGCCGTCGCCGTCGGGCTGATGCTGGCTGTCTGGTCGCTGCGGTGCGCGGTCGCCGGACGGCCCGGCGCGATCCCGCTGCGGCGACTCGCCGCCGAAGGCCTGCTCCTGGCCCTGCTCGCCGGCTGGATCGCCTTCCAGGGCCTGAGCTTGACGCCGGCCGCCTGGCATCATCCGATCTGGGACGAGGCGGCCACAGCGCTCAGCACCGAACCGGTCGGCGCGATCAGCGTCGATCCGGCGCGCAGCTTCACCGCGCTGGCCACGCTGCTCGGCCATGCCAGCCTGTTCTGGCTCGTGCTGCAGGCGGGACGGGAGCCGGGCCGGGCCCACCGACTGCTCGCCGCCCTGGTCGCGATCGGCACCGCCTACGCAGCCTACGGCCTCACGATGGAGTTGAGCGGCGCTGGGCTCGTCCTATGGTTCGAAAAATGGGCCTATCACGGCGACATCACGGCCACATTCGTCAACCGCAACTCCTTCGCCACATATGCCGGACTCTGCCTGCTGGCCGCGATCGGCCTCCTCGCGCGGCAGCTGCTCCGGCACGACGGCAAGCAGGCTCCCCGGCGAGAGCGGCTGCTGCGACGGATCCAGGCGCTGGCCGGACGCGGCAGCCTGCTGCTCGGCGCCGTGGCGATCCTGGCGACCGCCCTCCTCCTCTCCCATTCCCGTGCCGGCATGGTGAGCACGGGCATCGGAATCGCCGTGTTCCTGATCGTGTTCCTCCTCAATCCGGGGCAACGCCGCGGCCGCCGGCTGCCCGTCGCCGCGGCAGTCTTTCTGGCGCTGCTGGCGGTCACGAATTTCAGCGGCGAAGGCACGCTGCTGCGGCTGCGCGCCACCGAGTTCGAGACCGGTAACGGCCGCTTTCCCGTCTACGCGCTGATGCAGCGCGCGATCGCCGATTCCCCCCATCTCGGCTTCGGCTACGGCACCTTCGAGCGGACCTTCCCCCTCTATCGCACCGCCGACGTGGCGATTCGCTTCGACCGCGGCCACAACGACTGGCTGGAGAGCGCAATGGATCTCGGCCTGCCCGGCGCCGCCCTGCTGATCGGCCTCTTCGCCCTGCCCTTCCTGCGCTGCCTGCGCGCCGGGCTGACGCGCCGGCGCGACGGCCTTTATCCGGCACTCGCCTGCGGCGCTACCGCCCTGGTGGCGACCCATGCGCTTCTCGACTTCAGCCTGCAGATACCGGCTGTCGCCGCGACATTCACGGCGCTGCTGGCGCTCGGCGTGGCACAGAGCTGGAGCTCGCGTCTCGACGGCTGACCCCGCATGTCATCGCGAGGGAACGTCGGCACTGAACAGCCCGCGGCTTGGCGCCGGCGGGTGTGGCAGGGTCAAAGGCGGGAGGCATACGCCTCGAAGCGCGCGAGTGCCTTCAGGTCTTCGACCAGCACGCCGCGGGCCAGATCGGCATAGCCGTGCCGAATCGCCGACCGGGTCAGGCCTTGCGGGTGGGTGTGCCATGCCAGCCGGATCTGGTCCAGCATTTCGTCCGTCATCTCGGCATCCCATGCGTGTCGCACCTGATTACCGACCGCTAGGCGCGGCAAGGCGAGTTCACGCTCGTTGCGCCCGGTCATCAACGACATCCGCAGCGCCTTAACCACCTCGTCCGCGGGACGGCCGTTGACCAGCTGAACCTGTGCGAGACGCGCCCAGGCATGGGGGCTCGCCGGAGACCGCGCCAAGCCGGCGCGCAGATTCGCCTCCGCCCGCTCCCACAGCCGGGCATTGCCGGCATCCGGGGATGCGGGGGGGTCCGCCTGGAGCATCTGCGCCAGCGCGAGGTCGGTCAGCAGCCGGCCGTCCCCGGACCACCGACCGGCCCGCTCGCGCGTCTCGACGAGGCGGTCCAGGCCGTCGCCGTCCCAGGCGCCGCCGGTCCGGATCGCATGCAGCACCGGATCGCCCGGCAGCAAGGAAAGCTCCGCAACCAGCGATGGAACGCCGAGGGCCAGAAGCAGGGCCGACAGTCCCAGCCCGGCGACCGACCCGGCCCGGCCGCCCCGGGCCGGGTCAGTTCGCGTAGTATTCCTTGTACCGGCCATAATAGTAGCCGTAATCCCCGTAGCCGTATTTGGCGTGCTTCGTTACGTTCACCTGACTCAACACCACGCCGGAAACCCGGGCCCCGAACGTGTCGAGCTGCTTGAGCGCGCCCAGCACCACCTCGCGCGGCGTGTCGGCCCAGCGGACGACGAACAGCGAGGCGTCCGAGAGCTTGGCCAGCATCGCGGCGTCCGACACCGCCATGATCGGTGGCGTGTCGAGGACGATGAGGTCATAGACCTCGCGCAGGCTGCGCACCAGCTTCTCCATCTGGTGCGAGCCCAGGAGATCCTGCGGGTTCGGCGTGTCCGACCTCGCGACGAGATAATGAAGACCGCTCCCGGGATCGATCTGGACCGCATTCTCCGGCGTGCAGGCGCCGGTCAGGAGATCGGCGACGTTGCCGGTTTTGTCGGCGCCGAGCATCTTGCCGATGCGCGGACGTCTCAGGTCGCAGTCGATCAGGAGGACGCGGGCCCCCGACAGGGCGGCGACGCGCGCAAGCGAGGTGCAGAAGGTGCTCTTGCCCTCGCGCGGCACCGAGGAGGTCACCATCACCACCTTGGGCGGGTCGTCGACGTTGGAGAAGTGGATTGCCGTACGGATGGTGCGCAGCGCCTCGCAATACGAGGACAGCGGCTTGTTCAGCACGTAGTCCTCGGGCTGCCTCGCCGCCCGGCGGGACAGGCTGGGCACAAGGCCCAGCGCGGGCAGCCCCGTCAGCCGCTCGATGTGTTCGCCGCCGCGGAACCCGCGGTCGAGGCGTTCCAGCACGAAGGCGACGAGAACGCCCAGGAAGCCGCCCATGACGAAACCAAGCGCGAGGATCAGCTTCTTCTTCGGGAAGGACGGAACGGTCGGCGCCTCCGCGCTGGAGATGACGCGCGCATCGGCCTCCTGGAGATCCTGTTGGTCGTTGGTCTGCTTGAAGCGGCTGAGGAAGCTCTCGTAGAGGGTGCGGCTCGCCTCGGCTTCGCGTTCAAGTTCGTTGAGCTGCACCTGGGCGCGCAGGCCGACCCCGGCCTTGACTTCGAGTTCACCCAGCGTGGCCTGCAGGCTGCGCTCCTTGGCGCGCGCGACCTCGACCTCATTGGCCAGCGACTGGATGATCTTACGCACCTCCTCGCCGATCTTCTTCTGCAGATCGCCGAGCTCAGCCGCGACGTTGAGCCGGCTCGGATGGCGCGGGCCGTAGCGCGTGGCGAGCTCCGCCTCCTTGCGGCGCACCTCGCTCTCCTCCTCGCGCAGGCGCTGGATCAGCGGCGAGTTGAGCACGTCGCCGGCCGCCTCCACGCCGCCCGACGACTTCACCATGGTCTCGGCACTGCGCAGGCGTGCTTCGGCCTGGGACCGCTCGGCGCGCGCCAGGACGAGCTGCGTGTTCAGCTCGCCCAGCTGCTGTGTCGTGACCGTGGTGGCCCCGGTCTCGATGAGGCTGGACTGCTCGCGGAAGGCCTGCACCGCCTGCTCACCCTGGCGCACCTGGTCGCGCAGCTCCTCCAGGCGCACGCTGAGCCATTCGTTGGCGCGCCTGGTCGCCTCGAACTTCGCCTCGAGCTGGTCGACCAGGTACTGGTCGGCGAAGGTGTTCGCGATCAGCGCCGCCTTGTGCGGATCCTCCGACGTGAAGCTGATCCGAATGCTGTAGCTGCGCCCGTCGTTCGAGGCGCTCAAGCGGCGGGAGACGGCGTCGATCAGGGCCGAGCGATCGAGAATGCGCCGCCGCTCGGGCGCGAGCTCCTTCTCCACCGGGGCGACGGCCGCCCACAGCTCAGCCGGCAGCCAGTTGCGGGGATGGACCAGATCCAGCAGGCTGGCGTCCTTGCGCAGGTCGGCGTTGAACTCGGGATCGCCGTCGAGCTCCAGGCGGTCGACGACCCGGCCGACCATGGCGCGCGAGGTGAGGACGTCGACCTCGCTGCGGATGACGGAGGCTTCGGGCGACAGTCCCGACATGACCGATTCGAAATCGACGACCTTGGTCTGGCGCAGGTTGAGCATGACGATCGCCTCCGCGGTGTAGCGCGGGGTCAGCTGGAAGGCGATCAGCCCGGCCAGCGCGGTCGTCAGGGCGAGCAGGCCGAGGATTATCGCCTTGCGGCGATCGAGGATCCTCAGGACCTGCCGGAGATCGATGTCTTCGGCGATCGCGGTCAGCTGCCGCACTCGATCCGAACGTTCTTCGGCCGGAGTGATCGAAGCCATGTCGAGAATCCAATATCCATAGGCGCCGCCCCCCGCTGCGTCCGGTCGTGACGAACGTGCGGAATGACCGGGAAGGAGGATGACGACGCAGAGTTAAACATTTGCTAAAATCAGAAGAAACGCTCCGGGACGCGGATGATGTCTCCCGGCATCACGATGGACGTTTCCGACGCGTCCTTCTGCACCTCGCCGGCCTCGCCGCCGCGCACGATCTCGATCCGGTCGCGCCGTGCGCGATGGGTGTAGCCGCCGGCCAGGGCGATCGCGTTGAGCACGGTCATGCCGTTGACGTAGGGATAGCTGCCGGGGTCCTGCACCTCGCCCAGGATGAAGAAGGGCCTGTAGTTGAGGACCTCGATGCTGACGCGGGGACTGATCAGGTAGCCGTCCGCGAGCTTTTCGGCGATGGCGCGTTCCAGGTCGCGGATGCCGCGCCCCTTGGCGTGGACCGTGCCGATCAGCGGCAGCGAAACGCCGCCTCCGGTATCGACCTCGAACTCGCCCGACAGGTCGTTTTCGCCGAAGACGGTGACGCGCACCTTGTCGGAGGTGCCCAGCGTGTATTCGGGGGCCTCCTGGGCGCCGGGACGCGCCACGGGAACGACGGCGAGCGCAAGCGCCAGCAAGCAGAATGCGGCCAGGTGCCCAGGGAAGGAGAAACGAAGGAGTCGCGCGAGAATCCTGCGCATCGTCAGTCTGTTCATCGAGAACGCCTCGCCTCGTCCAGGAAATGTCGGTCCCGCCACGTCCCCGTCCGCGAGCCTGCTCTTGATTCGAGGGGCGGCCGGGGTGCATGGCGCATATCGATCGCGGCACACCTTAGACGTAGAGCGTCAAGATTGGGTTAACCCTGTTGCCCCGCGCGCCGCCGGCACCGACGGCGTGCGATGCGGACAAGAAAACGGCCGGCCCGATCGAGCCGGCCAGTATCGGTTCGCGAGGTCCGCTCGGACCCGCGTTCGAATGCTTACAGACGGCCGGTCACGGACAGCAGGATGACGTTCTGCGTGTAGTCGCCCGTCGCCCCGTTGGCGCCGTCGACGTTCTTGTCCTTGTAGGTGTAGCCGAGGCCGGCGGAGAGGTTGCGGTTGACCAGGTAACGCACACCGGCCCCGGCCTCCAGGACGTCGACCTCGCGGTCGATGCCCTGGTAGTCGTCCTGCCCGTAGCTCACGCGGCCGTTCAGCAGCACGTTGCGCCGCAGCTCGTGATCGACCCGCACCGAGCCGACGGTCGACAGGAAGCTGGAGGCGTTGGCGCTCGAGGTTTCCTCGACGGTGCGCGCGAGCGCGACCTGGACCGACGTCAGCGCGGTCAGGCTCCACAGGACCGAGCCGCCGAAGGAGATGCCGTCCACGCTCTCTAGCTGGGCGGCGTCGTAGTCCTGGCGCAGATAGCCCGCGAAGATTTCGCCCGTCGTCACCCCGCCGAAATCGAGGGTGGTGCCGATCTCGGCGCGGTAGCCGCTCGAATCGCGGTCGACGGCGCCGACGCGGTCGTAGCGCCGCCAGTTGTACGCGGCCTGCACAAAGGGGACGACGTCGGGCACCAGCTCGTAGCTGAAGCGCGCTCCCGCCTCGTACTCGTTGCGGTCGCGCAGGTCGTCGTTGCTGGTCCCGCCGCCCTGCAGCGGCACCGTATCGAAGTCGTAGCTGCGGAAGTTGCCGAACACCCGTGCCGAGGTCCGGCCGAGGCCGCGGAACCCGGTGATGTTGCCGGTGAGCAGCTCGTACTGCACCGGCTCCAGCGCCGCCGCCGTCGCGTTCGGATCGCCGCGGTCCTCGTGGAGGTGCTGATAGCGCAGTCCGCCGGTGACGAACGTCTCCCGCAGCACGTCGAGGCGGCCGTCCGCCCCGATGCCGTAGTCGACGTAGTTCTCGTCGGTGTTGTCCCAGTACCGCCCGACCTCCGCGCCGGCATCGAGGCTCAGGGCGTGCCTGCTCCAGTCGGACGACAGCTCGACCCTGGGCGCCACGACCGTGATCAGGTCGGCATCGGTGTCCGTGTCCTCGGCGAAGACGTTGTCGTTGTATTCCTGGATCAGCGACGCCTCGGGCG
This sequence comes from Arenibaculum sp., assembly GCF_035998295.1. NCBI lineage: Bacteria > Pseudomonadati > Pseudomonadota > Alphaproteobacteria > Rhodospirillales > Azospirillaceae > Arenibaculum > Arenibaculum sp. The sequence goes on from NZ_DASYHS010000261.1 coordinate 26,059, forward strand.
CCAGAAGGAAGGAGCCGACGCGGATGTTGATCGGATCGTAGTCCGGGCGCGCCCGCTCCTGAACCGGTACGCCCCGCTGGTCATCCTGTGCGACGGCCGGACCCGCGGCCGCCGTGGCGGCACTGCAGAGCAGGAGGGGGAGAACGCGTCTCATGATCCGTCGGTATCCACTTTTCTGGGCCGGGCAGCGCGTCCGGCTGGTTGCGGAGCGGCTCGCGCCTCGGGGGTTTGGCATTGCTCTCTCCGGTTCCGCAAAAACCGTCGCGGCGCCGCCGCGTCGGCCTCTCCGATCGAAGCGCCTGGACAACAACTCTGTCGTACCACTTTGGGCATAACGCTACTCCGCCATTTTGTCAATTAATGATGCACCCTGAAGTCGCATCGTTGCCCGTGCGCAACAGCCCTTGCACAGACGGCCGGCCGCCACCCCGGGGTCGACGGCGCACAAGAATGGGGTAGCGGGCCCGCAGCGTCGCGCCGGGCCTACCCCACCCTGGCGCGGTGTCCAACTCCCACCCGACCGGCAGCGGCCTTTGCGTACGGCGACAGAGCACGGAACCACGCCCGTTTGCCACCGCGCACCGGGCGGCCGCCGCGGCTAAGCTTGCAGCGTGGACACACCGGAACGCCTCGGATTTGCGATGAGACTTCCCTTTCGCCCTCCCATGGCGCTGTGCGCGACGCTGCTGACGGGGCTGGCCGGCTGCACGGGCGCCGGGCTGCCGGAGACGGCGCGCCTCGGCGGCACCCGCTCGCCCGTCCCGCCCCCTCCCGGCTATCACGTCTATTGCGACGAGTACGCCAGCCAGGACGAGGCCTGCCGCGCGATCCTGTCCGAGGAGGGCGCGCAGGAGCTGCAGCGGATCAACGCCGCAGTCAACGCCCGCATCCGCCCGGGCTCCGATACGGAGTTGTATGGTGCCGGCGACCGCTGGGTGATGCTGGACGGGGCCGGCCTCGGCGACTGCGACGACTACGCCGTGACCAAGCTGCACGAGCTGGTCCGCAGCGGCTGGCCGCGCGGCGCGCTGCGCCTCACGCTGGCGGAGATTCCCGGCGGCGGACCGCACTTGGTCCTGGTCGTCTCGACCGTCGCCGGGGACTACGTCCTCGACAACCGCTTCGACAGGGTCATGGCTGTCGGCGACCTCGATTATCGTTGGGTAAGCCAGGAAATGCCCGGACACCCGCACTGGGTCAGCCTGCTCGGGTAAGGGCGACCGCCGCGAGGCCATCCGCTTGCTTGCCGGCGCGATGCGCTCTATTGCTGTCCCGATGCCCCACCCCCGCAGGGGCATGCGATGCAACGAGGGCTGCGTGCTCGGATTTCCCAAGTGGCGACATCAAAGGACGGCGCGACGCGCGCCGCGGGTCCCGGCGGACCTGCGCGTCTATGTCGTGGGCGACATCCACGGCCGCGCCGACCTCCTGGCGCGGCTCCACGACCGGATCCTGGCGGACGCGGCGAAGGCAGCCGGGCGCAGGACCGCCGTCTATCTCGGCGACTACGTTGATCGCGGCCACGGCGCAAAGGCGGTTCTGGAGATCCTGTCGGGTCCTCCGCTGCCCGGCTTCGAGTCCGTGTTCCTGAAAGGCAATCACGAGGAGGCGATGCTCGACTTCCTCGACGGCAAGACGGACGGCGCGGACTGGCTGGGCCATGGCGGCCAGGCGACGCTGGCGAGCTACGGCGTGACGCTCGCGACAGGGGCGGGTCCGGCCGAGAAGCTCGCGGACGCCCGCGAGCGTCTGCGCTCCCGCCTGCCCCCGCATCACGAATCATTCCTGCGGCGGCTTCTCCCCCGTTTCGGGATCGGCGACTATCTCTGCGTCCACGCCGGGATTCGCCCCGGGATCGCCCTCGACCGCCAGCAGGAGCGCGACCTGCTGTGGATCCGGCGGGAGTTCCTGGACTCGCCGGCCGACCACGGCGCCGTTGTGGTCCACGGCCATTCCGTCAGCCCTGAACCCGAGCTGCGCGGCAACCGCATCGGCATCGATACCGGCGCCTTTGCCACCGGGCGCCTGACCTGCCTCGTTCTCGAGGACGACACGCAGCGCTTGCTCCAGGCCTGATCCGCCGGACGCCGGAAGGGAATGGGCGGCGGCACGGCCTGCCGCCGTTTGTTCCTCCGGTCTGGAGAGCCGGACAAGCCCCGGCCCTCCAGACCGGGAGACGAAAGCCATGCATCCGTCCACTCGACGCTCGGCCGCCGCCCTCGCGCTGGACCCTTCCAGCGTCCGGGCGCAGGGCTCCGAAGAGCGCATGGAAATCGACCTGATCTGATCGCCGGCCAGCTCCGACTCGGCGTGCCGGGAGACCGCAGCGGCCGGAATGAGCGGCGGCATCGGCCTCTCCGCGGGCCCGGGCAGCTCCGGCCTGGGCACGTTTCCCGGCGGAGTGGGCACGGCGGTCCCCGACCGGCCCACCGAGGCGGCGCCTGCGGCCCCCTCGCCGAGGAGAGCCGGGCTGCGGGCGAGTGACACGCCATCACCCAGGCACGTCGTCCACGCCCGGAAACGACGAGCCGGGGCACAGCCCCGGCTCCCCGCCCGTACTCGCGCGGCCCCCGAGTAGAAATCCGCTCCTCAGCTCGGGCTGGCCTGGTTGCGGCTTTCCGGCGCCGTCTGGACCGGCGGTATCATCTGGGGCGGCTGACGGGCGGGCTGCTGGGGGAGCTGCGCTACCTGCTGATTGATCTGCTGGGCCTGCTGAGCCACCGACTGGCTGGCCTGCGGAGCGGCCTGCTGGACCGTCGGGTTGCTGGTCACGGCCTGCGCCTGCTGCACAACCTGCTGGGCAGCCGCCGGCGCTGCCGCGATCACCGCCGGTGCCGAGACGACCTGGGTCGCCTGCACTGCCACCTGCGCCGCCGCCGCCGGCGCCGCCGCGATCACCGCTGGCGCCGAAACGATCCGGGTCGCGTGGGCCGCGATGCTCGCCGCCGCCGCCGGATTGGTCGCGACGAGGGACCGTGCGGCGTTGGTCGTCGCGGCCGCAACGCTGGCAGCCGCAGCCGGATTCGTCGCCACGAGGGCGTCGGCCGCCTGGAGCGCCGCCTCGGCGATCTGCGCCGCCGCCGCCGGGTTGGCCGCGATTAGTGCCTCGATGGCACCGCCATTGCCGCTGGCGACCGCCGCTTCCAGGGCCTGAGAGACGCTGGGCGGCAACACCTGCTGCGCCTGGGCATGTACCGCCGGAAGGCTGAGAGCACCGACCACGGCCCCGAGGAGAAGGAAATTGCGCAGGCTGGACTTCATCATGCACCTCGCTGGCATCGCACCCAACGGGGCTGCATTCCCGCACACCCACCCCGATCGGATTCCGTGTCGAAGCTATACGCCGCCTCCCGAACTAAGTCAACCGATAGAGGTATTTTGCCGCCGAACCCCCTCTTTCGAAACTTCCAGACGGAAGCCCGCCACGTGCGGCGACGGCCAATCGCCGTAGGGCATCCGGCACGCGCCCCTATTCCGCTCCCCGTTGTCAAGCGCACGGCTGCGCCCGCTCGGCCGGCAGTGTGCGCATCCGGCCGCGGAAGCCGTCGGCCCGGGATGCAGGAGCTGAGCGGAACGGCAGAGCCTGAACCGCCCGCCACTTCACGGATCTGCAACCCTCAGTTCTTGTGGCATCACCACTGGTTCACTTGTGACGGAATCGCAAGACAACAGGGAAAGTCGACCAATGCAGGGCGAACTGGAGTTGGAGTTGACCCGCCTCGATGAACACCCTGAAGCTTGCTTTGGAGGTGCAGATCGATGCCCAAGACACGCCCGCCCTATCCACCGGAATTCCGGCGCCAGATGGTCGAGCTGGTTCGCGCCGGACGGAATCCTGCGGATCTCGCCCGAGAGTTCGATGCGTCGTCGCAGACGATCCGGAACTGGGTCGCCCAGGCCGGTCTTAATGACGGCCACCGCAGCGACGGCCTGGCGACGGCCGAGCGCGACGAGTTGAACCGCCTGCGCCGGAAGAACCGGCAACTGCGCCAGGAGCGCGACATTCTGGCAAAGGCCACGGCCTGGTTCGCACGGGAGACCGGCACGATCCCGTCCGGGTCTTCCGGTTCATGAGCGCGAACTAGGCCAGCTTTCCCGTCCGCACCATGGCCCGGGTGCTCGGCGTCTCGACGGCCGGCTACTATGCTTGGCGGCAACGCCAGCCGTCCCGCCATGCCCGGATCGATGCCGACCTGCTGCATCGCATCCGCACGGCGCATCTCGCCTCCCAGGGCACCTATGGCGCCCCGCGCATCCATGCTGAGCTGCGGGACCAGTGTATCCGGGTCGGGCGCAAGCGCGTGGCCCGGCTGATGCGCACGGCGGGCTTGGCCGGCGTCACGCGGCGCCGCGGCATCCGCACCACGACCCGGGATTCCGGGACCAGGCCCTCGCTCGACCTGGTCGACCGGAACTTCCGGGCCGAGGCGGCGAACCGGCTCTGGGTGGCCGACATCACCTAGATTCTGTCGGCGAATTGCTCCATGCCTGAGAACGGTTCATCCTCCTGATCCGTGATTGAGCAGGAAGGGTCAGTCATGAGCCTTCATCTACAGTCGATCGGCGAAATCCCTGCCGAGACCGCCCGCATTGCTCGCGCCGTCTTTCCCAAGGGCACTGTCACCATGCGGCTGCGCGACGAGTTCAGCGCCTTGTACCAGGACGAGGACTTCCGGGCCTTCTATGCCGTTCACGGCCAACCGGGTCTGGCACCCTGGCGCTTGGCGCTGGTCACGGTCTGAACCGCCCCGGGTTTCCCGGAGGCCCCATTTCCTGAGAGGATGGGGTCATCATGAGGAAGCAGACATCACCCAGATACGCCCCTGAAGTCCGCGAGCGCGCGGTGCGGATGGTGTTTGACCACACCGGAGAGCACGCCTCGCAGTGGGCGGCGATCAGCTCGATCGCGGCGAAGATCGGCTGCACGGCGGAGACGCTGCGGGGTTGGGTCCGCCAAGCCGAACGCGATCAGGGCAAGCGGCCGGGGTCGACGACGGACGAGCGGGAGCGGATCAAGGCTCTGGAGCGGGAGAACCGGGAGCTGCGCCAGGCCAACGAGATCCTGCGCAAGGCCTCGGCTTATTTCGCTCAGGCGGAGCTCGACCGCCCGTTCAGGAAATGATCGCCTTCATCGACGCGCATCGCGCCGTCCACGGGGTCGAGCCGATCTGCAAGGTGCTGCCGATCGCCCCGTCGACCTACCACGCCCATGTCGCCCGCCGTGCCGATCCGTCCAAGGCGCCGGCCCGCTCGCAAAACGACGCTGGGCTGAGCGAGGCTGTCCGGCGGGTCTGGACCTCCAACTCCATCAGCCGCTGGGCGGCGAAGCCGATCATCTCGCGCAACACATCGGCATCCGTGCCCTTTTCCAGCATGCTGCGCAGTGCCATCATTTCGTCGGTCATCGTGGTCACCCTCGGTAGGGGTTTGTGTTGTGGTGACCAGACTTTACCGAAGAACCACGATGATCGCGCCGCATGGCGGCGGGCCGGCTCGGGCAAATGTCGCGCCCGCCTCGCCGTTCCAGGCGAGCCTGCCCGCCGCTTCGACGGTCGCGGCGCTTCTCGACGGATTTCAGGCCTATATCATCTCGTCGACGCGCCCACCCGAGGCCGAAGGTCGCCCGATAAAGGCCCTGTCGCCGCGGAGAGGACGCCGATCTGGCCGGGGCGACGTCCCGAACGGGGATGCACCAAAGATCGAAATGTCCTTGGGAGCGCCTCGCGCTCTTCCTGGGCAGGATGGTCTCGCGGACCTTCAGGCGCCAAGCCTCTCCCGTGCTCGCGTCCGTCATCTTCAGGCGTTCGTCGAACCCGCCTCGACGGCCGACAGGGCGTCCCCGTCCACGCCGCGCGCGGTCGGCCGCTGTCGGCATGCGGTCCGAACGTCGCCCGACCGCGCGCGGCCAACACCCACCGAAGGAGGCCAACGTTGAACGACCACCCACGCCATGCGCCGCCGGCGCGCGCGGCGCCCCCGAACCCGGGCCACGTCGTATGGCTGGTCAGCGGGGTGATCCTGCTGGCCGATCGCAATCTCGCCGCGGCGCTCCACAAGCTCGCCAACCAAGTCCATGCCTGCGCCGTCGGGCTCCACGTCGGTCACGTCTCTGGCATGATCCTCCACGGCGCGCTGCGGGTGTCCTGGAGCATCGCCGTGCCCGATCCTGCCGCCGTCGCCCGCCTGGTCGACCGGCCCGACCCCGAAACGGTCTACCGCCTGCTGACCCTGACCGCGACCCGGTATCCCGGCGGTCCTTGATGCGCCGTCGTGGGGCCGGCGCGGCGAGACGAACCTCCATATTCCCTCGCTTCCCGATCAACCCGACAAGGAGAACCACCATGACCACACGCGACGCGGGCATCTGCGCCGCCGCGCTCCTCCTCGCCACGGCGGTTGCCTGTGTGCTGCTGCGACTTGCGTCTCGACCGTCGAAGGCTCCCGATGCGGCCGACCCCGAAGGGCAATCGAACGTGGCCGTTTCCGTCGCCGCAACCACGCCTTGGCCGAGTTAAGTATCGGAATCCAGAACATCGGACTTTCATGGACCTGTCGTCGGCATTCCTCAGGGAGATCTGAACTCCCGAAGGGGTGCCGGCCTGGGTATATGGTAATATTATTGATAAGGCCCATCAATGACTATGATAACTGTAGAGTTTTTGCGCTAGTTGTTTAGTTTTCTATCGGTCAAGCAAATTAATATGAGAGAGGAAAACTGATGAGTACTGAAAATGAAGCCTCATTGTGACGGAATTGAGTGGGTTTGCCGGTCGATCAGGGAGCGCCTGGACGGGATGCTGGAACGTCACAACAAAGTCCTCGTCATCAGGTTCGACGTCCGATTCCCGAGCGGTTATGCGCACGACGGCAAGAACGCTGAGCTGTCCATCTTCATCAGGCGTCTGGGAGAAATCCTGCTCTACTGGGGCATTGACTCCCAGTACGTCTGGGTGCGCGAGCAGGTGAGCAGCGGCGTGCCGCACTATCACTTCGTCCTCATGGTCGATGGCTCGAAGGTCCAGAACCCGCGTGGCATACTCAACGATGCCGAGAGGATCTGGTCGGCGCTGACTGGTGTCGCGCCGGGCGGCCTGATCGACCATTGCCGCCACGTTTACTCCGGTACCCAGACCCCGGGGCACGTGATGGTCCGTCGCCCGCCGAAAGCAACGACGGGGGACCCGGAAGCCCACTGGCGCGAGTACGAGAGAAGCCGCTCGGACGCCTTGGCGCTCGGCTCCTATCTGGCCAAGCCGCAGGGCAAGGGCATGGCGCCGCCCAGGGTGCGGGAGTTCGGCGCGTCCCTGTTGTAGCCCCACGGAGAGCCCCGGAGGGGCGAAATTCCCGGTAGGTCGAATCGAGCGAACCCGCGAACGGCCACGAAGAAGGTGTGGAGCATCAAGGGGTTGAAGGGAAGAAAGCCATTCGGGCAACCCTCTCGGGACCCGAATGGCTCCACCTCGGCCGAACGCCCGCGGCTAGCTGGAGGACGAGCCGTCCGGCTCCACCCGCAGCCGTCGGCACTCGTCCTCCAAGGCCTCGCGCTCCGGTCCGGGGAGGTTTCGCGCCGCCTTCATGTGACCACAGGCGGTGGAGGCCGGTATGCCGAGCCGGTCTCGGATCTGGAGGAAGGTCAAGCCGCGCTCCCTGGCCACCACCACCCGCGCCATCTCGCAGAGCCGCTGGAGGGTTTGCGGCGACAGGGGGGGAAGTGAGGAGAGAGGATTGGCAAGGAGATGGAAGGCGAAGCTGTCGTCGGTGAAGACGCGCTGCATCCGGAACGGATCGGCGTCGGCTCCATGGAGCCGACGGGCGGCCGGAAACTCGATCGAGATGATGCCCGCGGCCTTGTCGGCATCGCTCGCGTGACGCATCGCAATGCTCAGGTCCGCGATGCGCGCCTTGCCGTAGCTGCCCTGGAGCTCCCCATCGCGGTTGGTGTGGTCCATGATGATTACCGCGATCCCGGCCCGGGTCAGGCGCCGCAGCCAGGGCAGGATCAGCTTGAGTGCTCCGGGCCCGTTGTCGGTCAGGGACTGAAAGTTGTCCAGGATCAGGACCTTCCGGCCTGAGAGCAGCTTCTCGACTTCGTGCTGCCAGACATCGTCGGTCAGATCGATGATGCCGTCGGGCTGGGACTTGGCGCACAGGACGGCGAAAGTGGGCGCCGATGGCCGATTGCCCGCCCCCGCCATCACCATGGTGATCGCGCGGTTCAGGTCCGGCGCCTGCATCTCCCCATCGACGTGGAGCACGCCGACCGGCTCCACGGCCGTCCACGGCCCCACCTGCCCCCCGCCGACGCTCGCGGCAAGGGATAGCGCCAACGCGAGCCACGTCTTGCCGATCTTCGGCTCGGCATAGATCCAGACGAGATCGCCCTCGCGCACGATCGGATCGAGAATCCATTGCCGCTCGACGTCACCGTCCGGAACCGGGCCGCCGGCCGCCCACACGACGACCGACTCGGATGGTGACGCGGCGGCCGGACACGGCAGCAGCTCTATTCCTTCTGCGGCCGCCACCTCGGCCATGTCGGCAAAGCGTCGGGCCGGCCCGTGATGGTCGAGGGAGAACCAGGGATCGTCCACGCCGGCCTGACGCAAGGCGTCATGGATCTGGAGGCCCGCACAAAGGTCATTCTGGCGAAGAACGATCCTGACACGGCGATTCCGCAACCCCCTCAAATCGGCCTGCGGCAGGTTTCGCAGGCCTCCGGGCACGGCGGAGAACACGTGAGTTGAGTGCCGGAATGCCAGATCGCGGGCCACGAACTCGTCCTCCACGAGAATCACGTCGCAATCCGCTCGTCGGAAGACGTCGTGAGCGTTGAAGATCGGATAGGGGCTTTGGGGAAAAGTCTCGATCCACTGGCTCTCCGCACCTTGGCAGTGGCGCCAGATTGAACGGTAGGCGTCGAGCACGCCACCGTCCATGCCGGGATAACGGATCACCTGCGCGACGGCATGGCCGGCAGTGTTGAAGTAGGTCAGATACTCGCTGCCGACGGGATAGCCCCAAGGCGGGAGGAACGCCGCGCCCTCCGGATGGAGCGGGTGCCGTTCCTGACGCCAGCGTCGCACTTCGACGAGCCGACTGACCTCTCGGCCGGGCCCGATCAGGCCGGCCTCGGCGCCGATGGCGAGGACCGCGTCACGGTAGGATCGCCTGTGCACCCGAGCGTACAGATCGAGCGGGTTGCTCCCGCATTCCCCGGTGCGCAGGTCGATCCAGGCCCCGCGCTCGAGGGGCAGGCCGATCTCACGGTGATCGCAACGCTTGAGCGCCACGGCGCACGAGCCCGCCCTATACAGCCGGCCGTGCCGTCGCCCATCCGGCAGGATCTTGCGGACGACGACCCCCAGCGCCACCATGCCGTACAGATGGACGTCCGACCAGAGAGCCACCTCGGGAGGCGACTGCGGCGGCATGTAGAGATTAACCGGTCGGGCCCAGGGTGGCTGAGGCCAGGGAGGGGCGACAAGCGGGAGCAGCCCGCTGTCCCAGACCGCAGGCGGCGAGTAAGAGGAGCCAACAACGAAGTTTCCGAGCGGATGGCCCATCACCGGCCTCCCACCTGCGGCAGGCTGGACAGGAAGGCAGAGATGTCCGTCGCCAGGAATAGGGTGCGCCGACCGCATTTGGTGGCCTTCAGCTGGCCGGTCCTCACTAGGTCGTAGAGCTTGGTTCGGCCGATCGGAATCCGCTCCAGCACCTCCGTGGTGCTGTAGGCCGGCTTGGTCAGATGGAACGTAGGTGTTTGCATCGGGGCATTGCTCCTTGTCGGGGATCCAAGACTCGGATCCAGTTTTAGGAGCCCCCTATTCATCACACATTTGGCGACGGGTCTTGAGGACGAATCGAAGTTTTTTCGATGCCGTTCGCTGCCGTTGTTCCGGTGTCGAATGGCGGGCCGGTCGACCCGTGCGGTATCGGACCAGCATGTCGCTGCAGGCGCTGGCGCCCCGGACAACTCCATGCGGAGCCGGGTGGTCAGAAGTCGTGCACGGGTGAGAGCGAATCATCTCGTGCTGCTGCACATGGCCCGCCCCGGACCGGAAGCCGCCTCCGAGACCTGGGACGTGGCGGTGGACAGCGTCTCTGTCAGAGCCAAGCGCGGACGAGATGACTGGCCCGAGCCCGCCCGACCACGCGGCGCCGGGCGCCAAGTGCCATGTGGCCGTCTCGACCGACGGCCTGCCACTCGCGGCGGTGTCTCGGCGGCCAATTCCTTCCGGAACTTCTACGGCTGAACTGGATCGCCTGCTCGGCCATCCCTCGGGTCTATGCTGATGTCCGCCGCTGCGCCAGTCGCGGAAACCGCGTGCACCGTCTCCACGAGTGCATCCAGCCGATGATCCGCAGGCATGACCGCAACCAAGGCTCGGACCTCATCTTGGTATCCGCAGTTGCGGCCGACCCTCACTGATGCCCCTGTATCTGCGGGGCGATGCCTCCGGCGTGAGGCCTTCCGGACGTCAGCCTGCGCCCGGAACGCCGGCGGACGGACAGTCGCCGTGCTCAGGCACTTGGCCGGACAGCCTGCTGCGCTACCTGATTGGCCACAACCGAGCCAAGAGAGGCGATCCTTCGTCGATCAAGTGGCTTCCGCCGCTGCCCGCCGGGATCGGGCCCGCACGCGCCGGGCCCGATCAAGCCATGCTGGAAGCTTATCGTTGTCGAGGCACGCTGCCAGGGCGAGGGACTTGGGAACGCTTTCGAAGACTCCGTGCCGTGTGGCCGGCACGATGGCATTGCGACCGGCCAGAAGCGAAAGAACATGGCTAACAAATTCATTTCGTCTGTTGGATGAATTGGATCTTCTGCCGCAGGCATAGAAGCCGTCCAGAAGGGCGTTCAGCAAATTGAAGATGTATGGGTCCCCCTCAGCTCCCGAGGCGCCGGCAAGATTGGCGCGGGCCAGCGAGCTGCGATGTGTCAGCACACAAATGCTAAGGTAGATCTCGAAGACGCCTTTCCAGCCTGAACCCTTGGCGTCCAGGGCCGTGAGCAACTCCAGCGTGCGCCTGTAAATTCGTTCTCGACTTTTGCGGAAATCCCCTGGATCCCAAGTCCGCTTGTACAGATAAGGGCGTCTTTGGCGTTCGGAGCTGTCGCATCCGGAAAGATTGACTTGGAGTTGTCTTTCAAAATCCCCTGGATCTACGATCGAGATATTCTTCAGAAATGTTTCGTCGGAGGCGTACAAATTTAAGACGTCTCCGAGTGCCGCCTGAAGCTTTTTCGCCCTATTCTCCAGTATTCTGAGAATCGGTCGAATCTCGGAACTCCTGGCGGCTCCGGCATAGGCGGCGATGTTCCCGACATAAAGGTTCACGGCAGCCTCGATGTCCAGCCGAATCGCGTGAGGGAGGGGAGCGGCCACGATCTCCTCCAGGGCGCTCCAATCCTCCACTTCAAAGGATATTGGGACATGAGGAACTGGGGACGTCGGCAAGATGGGGGCGGCCACGATAACCTCAAGGGTGAAGCATGCGCCTCGTCGAGCGCCATACGGATGATCCAGCCTCAGGAGCATGGTACGGAGAGGGCCTGTCGGACAAGAGCTACTTCATCTTGTTTGCCCACTTGCGAAAGCGTCGTTCACGCTGACTGCGGATACACCGCACCATTTTGGCCCATCGCTTCGAAAGTCAAATGTTCATCGCCTTTTATGCGCGGTTTTCAGAATGGGCTGATGCGGTTTGCAACGATGAAGATGCAGGCTGCGGTGAGGAGGGCGAGGACAATCCGCCCGAGCCTGTCGTGTCGCCGGTCGAGCCGTTTGTTGGCCAGTAGCCACGCGCAGCCGTGCTCGACGCTGCAGCGGATGGTGCCGAGACCGGAGCCGTGCGGCTCGCCGGTCTTCCGGATGTGGGGCTGGATGCCATCGCGCAGACAGAGCCAGCGGTTGTCGGTGCTGTCGTAGCCCGCGTCGGCATACAGCCTGCCGATGGCAGCGCAGACGACCTGGGCAAGGCGCAGAAGGTCGGGGAACAGCCGAGTGTCGTGGACGTTCGCAGCGGAAGGAACGACCGCCAGCGGGATCCCGTCGGTCGAGACCACGACGTGGTACTTGGTCCCGGGCTTGCCCCGGTCGGTCGGGTTCGGGCCGGTCAGCTCACCGCCTCGCTTGGCGCGCACCGAGCAGCTGTCGAGCGCCACGTCCCAGGCGGCGGCGTCGGGTCCGGAGCGCGCCATGCGGACCAGGACCGCATGGACGCGACGCAGCACGGCCATGGAATGCCACTCGTCGAGGCGGCGGCGCAAGGTGGAGCCGGAGGAACACCCGTCCGCCGCCCGAAGCTCTCGCCATTGGACGCCCTCGCGCACGAAGAAGTGGAGCGTTTCGACGACCTCCACGGTGGGCACCGGCGGGCGACCGGGGCCGTGACCCCGATCCTCGATCCGCTCGATGATGCCCGCCACCAACTCCGCCACCTTCGGTCCCATGTCCGCTCCCGTGCCAAAGGCACGGAAACCGGCGGGCGGTCACTCGATCGCGTGCAACGGGGAACGCCGAGGGTTCTGGAAACCGCCCCTTAAGGCGCCGTTCCATACGGACGGAGCACCAGATCGCTGCCGTGGATCGTCCTCATGCGCGGGCAATCGGGCGCGAACAATCAGAGAAGGCGACAGAACCATCGAGGCGCCGGCGAAGACGTTCAAGCGGGATGGGATTCGGCTGAACCGCGCCTTCCACAACGGGTGATGACCTGGTCCGGCAGGCGCCGCGCGGGCCGCCGGCCAGATTCTGGATGCGGCATGGTCGCAGCACGAGGGAACCATGGCGAGCGGCTCATGGCCAGGAGCGGAAGACGCTGGCGTAGCGGTGGCGAATGTCGTTATGCCATTCACCGAGGCTATGCCGGTGCGCGTCGAAGGCGCCGAAAAACTGGCCGGCGTTCCTCTTGACGAAGCATGTCGGCTCGGCCAGAAGGCCCGACCAGACCTCGAACACGCCCCTCTCGGGAAAGAGTCCGCGAAGGCTGGGCGACGTGTTCCTGTTCAGCGCGCGGTTCGCCTGCGGCGCGACATGCAGCACCCGTACCTGGTCCGCGCCTTCCTCACGGGCGCGCTGTAGCTGGAAGGCCAGCATCTGCTGGCGCGCTAGCTGGTAGAGCGGCTCACAAAGTAGATCGTCGAAGCCGAACGCGTCGGTCGGGGCCAGGGGACCGTCGGGCCAGAACAGCCTCCCGGCATAGCGTCGGCGGCGCTCGTCGTTGGCGGTTTCCTCGGCGCCGCCGGTGCCGATCCTGTTTGGGTTCCGCAGCGGAGATCCATATCTCTCGGTATACTTCCACTCGATCAGCAACATCTCGGTCCGGCCCCCGATGGCGAGAAGCACCATCGCATCGGCGCTGGTGCAGTTGGCGCCTCTCGTAAGCGACGTCCCGAGTGGCGCCTCGTCCAGATGATTCCCGCGGCCCACCCACTCGAAGGCGAGATGGCATGGCCTTCCGTTCACCCGCTCGCCGTGGATCGGGAGAGTCTCGATGTCCTCTCCGGGATAGAGCGGCTGCAGCAGCTGCACCAGAGCTTCCGGACGTGTCGCGAAGGGCATCAGGAAATTGACGCAGGCCACCTGCGAACTCAGCAGGTGCGCGCGCATGCGGTGCCAGGAGATCCCGCCATCGACGTCGGGATTCGGTCGCTGGAAATAGGCAATCGCCTCGTCACGGATGAGCGGGTGGAGGTTCTCTGCCCAGTGCGCCAGCGGCAGGGTCCGCAGGCCGTGCGGCCCCTCCGTCATCCCCGACCGCGGAAAGTCTCCGCCTCTGCGGCACCCGATCTGGTAGGCAAGTTCGGTCCCGAAGAAGTTCATCTCTTGCACATCCACGGCCGCCTGCAAGCGGGGGGCGCATTCCGATACCGCGCGCCGGACTTATAATTCCGCTGGACATCCGGCAGGCCGCGGTTTCGTGGGGCGCCTGGACGGCCCGGTGCTCCCGCTGCAGGGGCTGACCCGTCATGGCGGCAGCGGCGCCGGCGGGAACTTCGCTCCCGTCTGCGCCGTTCCTTTCCAGCGTCTCGGTCCCCTCATTGCCCCGCGGCGTTTCAAGGACGTCGGACGCGTGGCGCCCAGCGCGCCCGAGCCGGAACCCGCGATGGCCATCCTTGCCGTCGGCACGGGCATCGAAGATGCCGGCCATGCCGAGGAGGCGACAAGACGGTAGGCGAGGATGAGCATGGCTCGCTTCTATCGGCGCTCGACTTCGCCCGGAGCCGGGATCCCGGTCGTGTTGACCTTGGCCGGTTCGAGTGCCGGGATCATCCTCATTCGTCGATACGTGCTCCGTTGGGATGTCGCTGATCACTCCCCTCGAATAGCCTACGGCCGAACTGCATTTGAGGTAAATATCAGAAAATGATAAGCATCTCGTGTCCGAAGGTCTCCCATGAGGCTCCCGCGATAGCCGCCGGCCGTGAGGGGCGCTCGGCGGGCCTCCAGGTGAGATATCTGTCCAGGCGCCTCCTGCGCCAGCGGGCACCGCCCGGGTTCCTGCCTGCAGCGCCGGCCAATGCCTTCGTGCCGCGCGCCCGCGCCAAGGGCCGAGGAGAGCGCCGGAACGGCTCCAGACGACGGCCGTCGAAGGGCTCGCTCAACCGGGTCGGGCGAGACAGAGCAGCAAGTTCATGCCGGGAAGGCGCACATGTTGCGGGGCGTGCTCCGCGAGCACCTTCGCGGCAAGGTCCGCGACCTGCCGCGCGGGGAAGCCGTCTTCGAGCCATTCGGTGAGGCGGCGTGCCCGGCCCGACTTACGGTACGGCCGGAGTTCGTCGAGAACCGCCCTTTCGATCGCCCTCGGATTCAGCAGCGTGGCGATCGGATGGAAGACCACGTTTCGCTCCCTGAAGACCGAGCAATAGTCCCGGTAGCGTCTGGCAAGATCTTTCGCATGCCCGAACTTGCAGTTCTCCGGGTTCACGGTGATGCACAGGTGGGCTATGCGCCTGTCGTTCCGGTTGACGGATATCCTCTGTTTGTTCTTCAGGGTGACGATGTACAGTCCTGGTGTGGAGGGCACGTTCGGTCGCGTCATTGTTCCTCTCGGTTCGTCAAGGACGGCGCGGGGAATGTGGCGGAGGGCTGGTCGCGATCTCCTGGCGCCTCAGACGGGATGCGGAATCTCGGTTCGCCCGGCCCGGCAGTGGTCGGATGGAACAGCATCTCGGGCCAGGACACCGAACAATGCATGCTTGGCACGTATGCCGACAAGCGAGCATCGAATGCATGCTTTGGCCTCCCGACGGCGGTCAGGAGGTCGCTGCCGGGTGGCGCCTCGTGCGCGGCGCGTGCGGGAACCTTGGCGGAGTTCAGGAGGTGCAGGAGCGTCCGTCGAGGGTGAACTCGCTCAGGGTGCGATAGAAGTGGGCGTCCTCCGGGCTGTCGCCGTACTCGCGATTGTGGACATTGATCGGCTAGAATAGCCGGTTTCACTGCAGGTCCGTGACGGTGGCCTTGTTGTTCCGGATCGTCGCCTCCGGCAGCCGCGCCAGCTGCTCGAACCTGTCCCCGTCGGGATTGAAAAGATCCGGGCGCACGAGCTGCATGAGCACGCAGAACCCAAAGTCCTTTGGGATCGATGGCGCGGCTCAGTCCATAAGGGTGACGTCGTCCTTGAGGCGGTCGAAGTCCAGGCCGGATCCGCGATAGGTATGGCCGGCCAGGAAACGGCCGTGTTCCGCCTCGGCCGCCGGAATGGCGTGCACGGTCACCTGCCATCCGGCTCCGACGGCCGCAACCGCCCCCTCCGCAGGCGCGCGGTCGGACGGGTGGAATACTCGGACCTCGGTTCCAGGAGGCAAGGCCACTCCGCCGTGGAACAGCACGTCCAGGTCGCCGTCGCCGATACCGCGCAGCAGGTCGCGGCATTCGACACAATCGTGAGCCGCGGGAATGCGAAGCCCATCGCGAAGCCGACCGTCCAGAGGGCCCTCATCAGGTCCTGGCTTTCTTCATCGTATGCCCAAGTCGCCGACCCTATGAAGTGCTAGCCTGTCACTTCAATTCAGGATAAATGATTTATGATATTCATAGTAGATTCATTATAGATGCGGGATGTTCATGTTCCTAATTTGTCTGCCAACCGTTGCTTTCTTCCTGTTCTGTGTCGCGTTCCTAAAAAAAACGAGACAAGGACTTAGTACTACAGCTGGGGATCACAGGTCTGAGCTCGCCGTTTCCAATGGGATCGTCGGGCACGTTCTGATGGCGTCTTCGCCACCACGACCACGTGATAACGGCGGCGGGCGCGGGGTGTGCCGGAGCGACGAGGCCGACGAGCAGGCGGCGGATCTCCGGCACGGTGAGCGGCAGGAATTCGGCCCGCAGATCGGTCGGCTCCTCTCCCCCCGATGGCCGCCGCTCGCACGACGGTCAGGAAGGCCAGGGCAAACAGCGCGAGCGTGACGTGGCGGTGCCACGCCGTCCAGGTGCGCACCTCGTACTGGTCCAGCCCGACCTCGCCCTTGGCCGCCTCGAAGCAGGATTCGATGGTCCAGCGCGTGCCCGCAATCCGCACCAGTTCCGCCACCGGGGTCCCGTCCGGCGCGAAGGTGAGATAGTAGGTCAGCTTGTCCGGCTGGCTGATCGAGCGGCGGACCAGAAGACCCCGGCTCCAGCCCTCCCGCATCGACGGATAGGCCTTGTGGGCCCAGTCGTACAGGCGGGGTCCCTTGGCGCCGTCTCCGGCGCTCAGCCGCATCCAGTCCGTCGCCTGGATCCGCGCCGCCGTGCGGTCCTTGACGGTGTCGAAGCCCATCGGCGCGCGTTGCTTGCTGGTCACCGCCACGACGTAGCCGAGCGGCAGGCGCTCCAGCCACAGGCGCAGCAGGTAGTCCCCGCCGTACACGCTGTCGGCTGTCACCCAGGCACACGGCAGGCCCGCCGCGACGGCCCGCTCCAGCATGGCGCGCCCGAGCTTCGGCTTGGTCGCGAAGGTGATGTCCTCCGGGATCCCGGCCGCCCGCCGGCGCGCCTCGTCCGCCGTCCAGTCCTCGGGCAGGTAGAGCGCCCGGTCCACCAGCACCCGGCCATGGCGGCTGGCGTAGCCCAGGAACACGGCGACCTGGCAGTTCTCGATGCGGCCGGCGGTGCCGGAATACTGGCGCTTCACGCCGACCGAGCGGCAGCCCTTCTTGAGGAAGCCGGTCTCGTCGAGGACCAGGACGGCGCCTTGATCGCCGAGATGGTCCCCGACGTAGGCCAGCAGGTCGTCGCGTACGGCATCGGCGTCCCAGCGCATGCGCGTCAGGAAGTCGTGCACGGCGGCCGGCGAGCGGTCGCCCGCAGCCTCGGCGAGGTGCCAGCCGTTCTTGCGCTCGAGCGGCGCCAGCAGGCCACGCAGGTAGCTCCCCGCCCGGCGGCGCGCCTCGACACGCCGGAACCGCTGCGCGATCCCCTCGACCAGCGCGTCCAAGGCATCGCCCCAGCTTTGCGCCACGGCAATCGTTGTCATGCTCGGACCCTCTCATCGGATCCTAGCTCAACAACTCTCGCCGCCCGCATTCCCGCTCAAAAACCCAGCTGTAGTATTAGCAGCGGTCAAGAAGCCACATCCCATCTTTCGCCGAGGAGGGAAGCCAGCGATGCCAAGCCCTGAGGCAGGTCCGTACCTCCCGTAGTCAGGCCCAGGTACGTCGCAGCCCGGGTGGCCCCGACATAGAGATACTTGTCGAAAAGCTGCGGATGGTCCGCGGCGAGCGTGTCGACACCGACGAAGAACACGGCCTCGAACTCGAGGCCCTTGATATGCTGTACGTCGAACACCCGCACGTCGTTGTCCTGGCCGATCACCTGCCCGTTGGGACAGGCCACCGCGCGGATGTTCATGTCCGCCAGGGCCTCGTTAAGGCATTCGGCCATCTGGTGGACCTCGCCCTCGCCGTTGACGAGGACGGCGACCGACGGCAGCTGACGCACGGAGACCTCAATCTCGGCGATCCTCCGCGCGAGCCATGCGGCGACGGAGGGGTGGTCGGGCAGGTTCCTGCCGAGCACCGGCATGACGCCCTCGTTGTCGACGTGCTCGGGCAAGGTCGCCCCGCCATCCCCCGAGGTCGCGACGATCCGTCGCGCGAAGTCGTTCAGTTGTCGGCTCTGGCGATAGGCCACCGTGATGGCCTTCACGTCGATGCCTGGGCAAGCCCATCGCACTTGCTCGACGGACCGGCTTCCCCACGCCGTGACCCGCTGGTTGAAGTCGCCGCAGGCGAAGAACGAGTCGATCCCTGGGACAGACAGCCCCGCCATGCAGGCCAGCTGGACCGGCGAGAAGTCCGCCACCTCGTCCACCAGGATCTGGTTTTTGTACAACGTCCCCAGGGCTCGCAAGGCCTCATAGGCCGGCGCCTCGATGTCGCGGACGATGCGGCGTTCGCGGGCCAGCGCCTCCGCTGAGCTCAGGACCGACAGGATGATCACGTCCGCCTCCAGCGGGTCGAGGTCACCGGGGTTGAAGCCGTCCGCCTTGTACCAGCGGCCCTCGGACTGGCGGAGCCGCCGGTAACGGCGGTATCGGGCCGGGATACCGCCCAGGTACTTCTGCACGGGATTGGCGAAGCGCCGGGCGAGTCCCTGGACGACCAGGCTCTCCCCCATGTCGAGGAGCTCAAGCTCGGTCGGGACACAGTCGCCGAGCCACTCCAGGATCCGGCCATTGCGCGAGGCCTTTCCAACGGCCCTCTTCTGGACCTGCGCCCGCGCCAGGGCGCGGATAGCCTGGCCATAGGCGGCCATTGCGGCGCCGCGTCCGGCCTTGGGCTGGGGCGCGTCCTCCTCCTCGTCGATCTCCTCGTCCGCCTCCTCTCCCTCGCCGCTCAGGGTGTCGAGGACATCGGCAAGCCGGTCGACGAACGTCCTGTCTCGGTTGACCTGCAGGTTCAGCGACGCGCGGATGGCCTTGTCGGTGCCCGCCTTGAGGCCGCCGACGAAGGACTGGATCTCGCCGCCGGCCGCCACGAGTTCGGCCAGCGTCGCCGACCCTGATCCTCGGCCGACTCCCTCCAGGGCCGCGGACAGCTTGCGTCCCAGTGCCGCCGCGCCCTTGTCGGCGTTCTCGACCAAGGCTCGCGCCGTGGCGCGGCGCTCGTCCCAGAAGGCGGTGGCCTGCCACGAGTCGAAGTCGGAGAACCAGTTGATTTGGTCTTCGAGAGTGCCCGGCGAGAGATGGGAGGCCGACTCTCTAAAAACGAAGGGACCACCGCCGTTCGTGGTGCGCAGGACGCTCAGCGTATTGCGCGCGACCTCCCGGCGGTACTCCGCCCAGGTCCTGATGCGGTGGTCCGAGGCGGGGATGTCCTCGCGCGCGAAGGCTTCCTTCACGTACTGCTTGAGGAGTTCGGTGGGCGTGAACATGAGCCAGCTCTGGGCATGCTGGATGCCCCCGGGGCGTTCGGCGACCTCCACGGCGCCGGCCTCGGCCTCGTCCAGGGAAGTCCGGTCCAGCTTCTGGCCGAGGCGCCGGATGAGGGTCGTGGTCTTGCCGGTGCCGGGCGGTCCTAGGATCAGGAGCCGGCTCCCGAGCGGCAGCCTGAAGATTTCGTCCTGGTAGCGGTCGAGGATGGGCTGGTCGCGCAGTCCCATCTTCGTGATGAGCGCGCGGCGAATTCCCTCCCGGAGGTTGGAGGCTTCAGCCTCTTCAGCCAGCAGCTGCCCGACCAGGTCCAGCCCGGCCTCCCCGTCCAGGCCCAGCAGCTTCCGCAGGGAGTCCACCGTGAAGGGACCATCCCCGTCGGCCTCGAACACGGTCCCCACGGAGTCCCAGTCGGAGTCCGTCCTCCTCGGCCGAAGCCGCGTCCGCTCGACAACCTCGACCACCTCCTCGCCACCGGGCAGCCACACGGTGGTCTCGCACCCCACGGGCAACGCCGCCAACCGGCCGACGGGAGCGCGGTAGCTCGCGAGCAAGGCACCGTTGTGGCTGGACCCGACCGGCGTCCCGCGCGAAATGTAGTAGGTGCGCTTCTCCCCGTCCTCGTCCAAGACGACGACGCGCGCGATGGCCGGCTCCTCCCTGAGCTTGAGGAGGTCCCTCCTGGTCTCCTCCGACGTCCGATGCAGGTGCCGCATGGCATCGTTCGAGGTCAGGCTGCTCGGATTCGCGAGGACTACCTCGTCCACTCCTCTGTGGCCGTCGAGCCTCGCCCCGGCGGTCGCGGCCACCCGCTCGAACAGGCCCAGTGCGTCCTGGGCGACGGCTTCGATACGGTCCCGCGCATTCTGCGAAATCGTCATGTGTCCTCACTGCCAAGCCGGAGACGTGGGGCGGCGCACCGCCGCACGGCGCTCTTTAACACTTTAGATAGCCGATACCGGCGATCCGAAAGAAGCCTTCGAAGGCGCTGGTCGGGTCCCGACCAGCCCAGCCCACACATGCTCCAGCCAGAGCGGATCCTGGGCGTCGAGCGCGCGCCAGAAGAGGGCGCCGTCATCTCGCTGTAAGGTCACCAGTGCATGGTCGATGCGTCCGCGCGCCAGCACATCCTCACCGCCACCGGCGCACTCGGCCATGCGGCGCAGACGGTCCTGCAACGCCGCGACCATGATGGGGATCCATCGCCAAGCCTCCTCCGGCGCGGTGCGGAGGCCGCGCGGCGGGGCCAGGCTCGAGCCGAGGATCCAGTGCAGCAGCGGCAGGGGCAGCCGGTCCGGCTCCACCGTCACGATGCCCCAGACGAGCGCGAACCGGCGCGCCTCGTCGGAGAGCCTCGATCCGCTGACGAACACGCGGTGCAGCGGACGGCGGCAAAGTCGGGGATCCCCGCCCAGCAGGAAGTCCAGGCCCTTCTGGTTGAAGACCATCAGGTCCGTCTTGGAGACCGGGCTGGACAGGTGCTTCAACTCCACGTGGACCGTGACGTCGGGCGCGACGAACACGGCGTCGCTCTCATGGGAGAACCCTGACGCCGTGGCCGCCCCCCGGAGCGTCCTCGACCCTGCCCGCTCGTCCAGGGGCAGGCCCGACCGCTCACAGGCGCGATAGAAGGCGTTCTCGAACGCCCTGCCTCGAGTCGGACCGGTGAGGGTGCTCCCATCCCAGTACCTGGCGAGCGCGAAGCAGTTCAAGGGGAGCGCATAGAGCAGGGGGTGAAGCCGCCCGTCGCGCCGGACCGCGAAGTGGTCGATCATGACGCCTCCTGCTGCTTCTTGGTGATTCGGATGAGGCCGATCTGGCGGTCCCCCAGCACGAGTGGGTCCTCGTGCAGGGGCTTGTTGCGCGGGAAGTCCTTGGCGATCTCGTAGACGTCGGAGCCGTTGTAGTGTTCGGCGAACAGCCGGTCGAACACGCCCGGGGAGCACCGGTGCTCGAAGCAGAAGGAGGCGCGCAGCTCCCATGCCAGCACCACGCTGGGGCGCCCCAATTCCCTCATCTGCAAGTACACCCTATGGACTCGGTCCAGGAACCCATCCCTGAGCGTCGCCAGCCCGTTCTCGAAGCGCACGCCCTCGATCGCTCGCCCGTCGGTCGAGAGGACCAGGGTCGCGGTCTCGAAGGTCACCCATGCGTCGAAGCGCGGGTGCGCGGACGTGGCCCAGCAGATCTGAAACTCCCGGCCCATCGTCCAGAGCCGGCGAAGGGTGTTGTAGTCGAAGCCCAGACCGTGGGAGCGCAGGACGGCCGGCACGACGACCTCATTGAGTCGCGACAAGGCCTTCCGCGAGAACTCCGGGAAGGATTCCGTGGTCGCCGCGGTCCGGATCTGCTGGGCGAGAAGGGCCACGCCGGTCCTGATCTCGTCCTCCTCCGCCGACGTCAACGGCCGACCGAGGCGGCCGCTGACAGACGTGAGGAGTCCCTCGGGCTCGAAAGTGCCGCGCTCGATGTCCTCGGCGAAGAGACGGGTGGACTTGTACCTCGGGGAGAGGTGTTCCTCGATGCTCGAGATGATGGGCGTGAGGAAGGCACCGTCCTTGACCGCGGCCACGAAGCGGCGAAAGTAGGGATGGCTCGCGTGGAATGACCTGAGGAGGACCTCGTAGGCGCGGGCGCGATCGGAGCGGAGCAGGTCGGCGAGGTCCCTGCCACGTTCGGTGAGCGCGATCCGGGTGTGCATCTTGCTCTCGTAGGACTTGGCGTCTTTGGGAAGCGCGCCGACCTCGGCATAACCCTGCCGCCCGAGCTCGGCCGCCACGTCGCGGGCCACCGAGTAGTTGGCGAGCCGGGCCGTCACCCCGCGGCTCAGGTTGAGCTTCAGCCGTAGCTCCTCCAAGGTCGATGCCTGGCCGCGGCCCATTGCCTGGATGGAGAGCATCATGTCCTTGGCGCTGATGCGCGGGATGCTGTCGGTCTCCGGCATGGCCGCGGGATCACCGGACGGGATTGCTGACATCGTCTTCCTCCTCGTCGTCCACGACGCGGAACTGACCTGCCCCCGCGTCGATGAAGGGCTGGACGTAGGTGAGGTCGATGGTCTTGCGTCCATCCAGCTCCGCCTGGGTCAATATGGTGTTGAGCGTCTCGAGGAACCTGCGAGGGTTGCCGTCGACGCCGAGGCGCACCAACTCCAAGACGTCCTCGTTGAAGGGATGGAGCGGTGTCGGGGGTGACCGCCCCGCCGGCCGCTTCGCCGCCAGCAGCTCGGCGGTGAGATTGCGGGCGTGCGTCGGGGTGGACAGGCCCTTCAGGTCGACGATGCGGGGCTGGTTGATGGGCAAGGCATAGTCGAGGGAGGGAAGGTGCTCTGCCTGCCAGATCGGTTCCAGCTCTTGCTGGGCGTTGATGTGCATCTGGAACACGAAGGAGGCCATGTCCGCCGTCGGTGACGTCTGGCACATCGACTCCCGCAGGATGCGCACGTCCCGTCCCTGGCGGCGGGCCCACTTGGCGAAGTTCTCCACTTGATCCACGAAGTAGACCACGTGGGCGATGCCCGCCAAGCTGGCGAAGGCGTCGAAGACATGCACGAAGTGGAAGCCTAGAGACGCCTTGATCCGCGGCCCGATGCGCTCGCGCACGTAGTCCGCCAGCGCGTCGGTGTCGTCGTGGCAGAGCGCGTCGATGAACCCGGAGACCTGGCGCTGTGTGAGCTGGATGGGCAGGTTCCTGTAGCTCGACAGGGCTTGCACCAACGCCCTCTTGATGGTCTCGCCCTTGTAGGGGGCTGCCGCGCCCAGCCGGTCTGCGGCACGGCCGCGCAGCTCGCGGTGGACATTGTGCTCGCCATGCTCGCAGCGGAGGGCGAACACCACGCCTTCCAGCAAGGCGGCAGAGAAGGTCTTGATGTTCATGTTCTCCGCGAACCCGCAATAGCCCGCAATGAAGGGGTTCCCGGCGACGTCCTCGTCCTCGATGTCGAATCTCTTGAGCAGCGCCGCGCCGAAGTCCCTGTTCACCAGGCGACTCTCCTCGCACATCAGCATGGACTTCCCGAACCCACGCCCCTCACTGTCGCCCGTGTGGCTCGACCACACGGCCCCGATCGTCTGGCGCCTTTTGCGGTCGAGGGGCACGAGGAAGAACTTGCGATGGAATTCCTCGAGCTGCGCCCCGTACATCTCCCGCACGTACACGCCCGGGCTGTCGGGGTTGTAAATGTCGGCCACCCGGAACGGGGTGTCGGCCAAGCAGCAGTCGTCGAGCAGGAAATCTCTCTTGGTGCCTTTGCGGGCGAGCGCCATCGCGTGTCTCCATCCAGGGCGTGATCGGATCTGAGGTGATCATCCTCAAAGCAGGATGTAAATCCACGTTTTATTATGGCGAGAAGGAGTTTGTTCGGGCGAGAATCCATACGATCTAAGTCGTTGTGGGGGG